>JAJPEB010000004.1 GCA_023252315.1 Candidatus Woesearchaeota archaeon
GCGACGCTCGAGAAGGCCGCGCAGGCGGCGGACCTGGGCGCCGCGCTCGACGCGCTGCGCTCGACGCCGTACCGAGAAGCGGTGCAGGGCGCGATCGAGGCGCTCGCGCAGCACTCGCTCGTGCGCTTCGAGAACGAGGTGCACAAGGCGATCGTCGAGCGCATCCGCAAGGTCACGAGGCGCAAGCCGCTCGGCGTCGAGCTGCTCATTCATTTCCTCACTGAACGGGAGATCGAGCGCATGAACCTGCGCCTGCTCATCAAGGGCAAGCGGCTCGGGCTCGAGGAGCAGTTCCTGCGCAGCCACATGGTGATATGAATGGAGATCGTCGCAATCGGCACATCGCAGTTCGTCATCGGCTTCTCCCTCGCGGGAGTGCGCACGCACGTCGCGCAGCGCAAGGACGTCCTCGAGGCGATCGAGAGGCACAAGGAGGCGGGCATCATCATCCTGGACGAGGAGCTCGTGGCGCAGCTCCATCCCGCAGAGCTCGAGGAGCTGCAGACGAGCGCAAGCCCGGTCGTGCTCATCCTCGGCAAGGACAGCGCGGAGCACGAGAGGCGCCTGCGCAACACCATCAAGACAACACTCGGAGTGGACTTGTTCACATGAAGCAGCAGACAAAGACTCAGGCAGGCACGGCAGCATCGACAGCATCATCCAAGGACGCGCAGTCGCAGGCGCGCCTCTACCGCATCGCGGGGCCCGTCGCGGTCGCGACAGGCCTCGACGCGAAGATGTACGACGTCGTGCTCGTCGGCAAGGAGCGCCTGCTCGGCGAGGTCATCCAGATCGTGGAGGACCGCACCATCGTCCAGGTCTACGAGGACACCTCGGGCGTGCGCCCGGGCGAGCCCATCGAGAACACGCGCCGCCCGCTCTCGGTCGAGCTCGGCCCCGGCCTGCTCAAGAGCATCTACGACGGCATCCAGCGCCCGCTGCAAGAGCTCGCGCAGCGCACGGGTGACTTCATCGGGCGCGGCACGCACCTGCCCGGCCTCGACCTCGAGAAGGAGTGGAAGTTCACGGCGACCGTCGAGAACGGCGCGCAGCTCGCGGGCGGGCAGATCGTGGGCTACGTCGAGGAGGTCCCCGGCTTCAAGCACCACATCATGGTCCCGCCCAACGTCTCGGGCACGGTCTCGGGCATCAAGAGCGGCACGTACAAGGTGCGCGACACCATCGCCACCATCGCCGGAGCCGCCGGCAAGACGGACATCGCGCTGAGCCAGCAGTGGCCCGTGAGGGTCGCGAGGCCCGTCGCGAGGAAGCTCGCGCCCGAGAAGCCGCTCGTCACCGGGCAGAAGGTCATCGACACGCTCTTCCCCATCGCGAAGGGCGGCACCGCGATCATCCCGGGCCCCTTCGGCGCGGGCAAGACGGTCAACCAGCAGCAGCTCGCGAAATGGAGCGACGCGGACATCATCATCTACGTCGGCTGCGGCGAGCGCGGCAACGAGATGACGGACGTGCTCGCGGAGTTCCCCAAGCTCAAGGACCCGCGCACGGGCGCGCCGCTCATGAACCGCACAGTGCTCATCGCGAACACGAGCAACATGCCGGTCGCGGCGCGCGAGGCCTCGATCTACACGGGCGTGACCATCGCGGAGTACTTCCGCGACATGGGCTACGACGTCGCGATCATGGCGGACTCGACGAGCCGCTGGGCGGAGGCGCTGCGCGAGATCAGCTCGCGCCTCGAGGAGATGCCCGGCGAGGAGGGGTACCCCGCGTACCTCGCATCGCGCATCGCGGAGTTCTACGAGCGCGCGGCGCCCGTGATCCCGCTCTCGTCCAAGGACAAGGAGAGCTCGCTCTCGATCATCGGCGCGGTGTCGCCGCCTGGCGGCGACTTCTTCGAGCCGGTCACGCAGAGCTCGCTTCGCGTCGCGAAGACGTTCTGGGCGCTCGACGCGAAGCTCGCGCAGCAGCGCCACTTCCCGTCAGTCAACTGGCTCGAGAGCTACAGCCTCTACCACGCGATCCTGGGCCCCTGGTACAAGAAGAACGTGGCGCAGGACTGGCACGAGAAGATCGAGCAGACAGGCAGGATCCTCCAGGAGGAGGCGGAGCTGCTCGAGATCGTGCAGCTCGTCGGCAGCGACGCCCTGCCCGAGAGCCAGCAGCTCGCGCTGCACGTCTCGCAGCTCGTGCGCGAGGTGCTCTTGCAGCAGTCCGCGTTCGACGACCGCGAGGCGTACTGCCCCGTCAAGAAATCGTACCTCATCATGCGCCTCATCCAGGCGTATCTCGAGCACGGCAGGCTCGCGCTCGATCGCGGCGCGCGGTTCGCGCAGATCAGGCAGCAGAAGTTCGACGAGAGGATCTACCAGTTCAAGTTCTCGGAGGACTTCGAGGCCGACGGCAAGAAGATCGAGGACGACATCAAGGCGACACTGGCGACGCTCAGGAAAGGCAGCGAGGGAGCACAATGAAGGAGTACATGACGGTCACGAAAGTTGCGGGTCCGCTCATCTTCGTCGAGAAGACTGAGCCCATCGGGTACGGAGAGCTCGTGCAGATCAAGGTCGGCGAGGAGACGAAGCTCGGCCAGGTGCTCGACACCTCGGAGGACATCGTCGTCGTGCAGGTCTTCGAGTCCACGCGCGGCATCGACCGCGAGGCGCGCGTGCGCTTCCTCGGCGAGGTCGTGACGCTCGCGCTCGCGGACGACATCATCGGCAGGATGTTCAACGGGCGCGGCAAGCCCATCGACGGCGGGCCCGAGCTCATCCCCGAGAAGCGCGTGCCCATCGGCGGAGAGGCGATCAACCCGTACTCCCGCGCGCCGCCCGAGAACTTCATCCAGACGGGCATCAGCACCATCGACCTCACGAACACGCTGGTGAGGGGGCAGAAGCTTCCGATCTTCTCGGGCTCGGGCCTGCCGCACAACCAGCTCGCGCTGCAGATCACGAGGCAGGCGACGGTGGCCGAGGAGGGCGAGGCGTTCGCGGTCGTGTTCGCCGGCATCGGCATCACGAACGAGGAGGCGCAGTCGTTCATGCGCGAGTTCGAGGAGACGGGTGCGCTCTCGCGCAGCGTCGTGTTCCTCAACACCGCGTCGGACCCCGCGATCGAGAGGCTGCTGGTGCCGCGCATGGCGCTCACCACGGCGGAGTACCTCGCGTTCGAGAAGGGCATGCACGTGCTCGTCATCATCACGGACATGACGAACTACTGCGAGGCGCTGCGCGAGATCGGCGCCGCTCGCCAGGAGATCGCGGGCAGGCGCGGCTACCCGGGCTACATGTACACGGACCTGGCATCTATCTATGAACGCGCGGGCATCATCACGGGCAAGAAGGGGAGCATCACGCAGATCCCCATCCTGACGATGATCGGGGACGACATCACGCACCCCATCCCCGACCTGACCGGCTACATCACCGAGGGCCAGATCACGCTCTCGCGCGAGCTGCACCGCAAGGGCATCTATCCGCCGATCAACATCCTGCCGAGCCTCTCGCGCCTGATGAACAACGGCATCGGGAAGGAGAAGACGCGCGAGGACCATCGCGAGCTCGCGAACCAGGTGTTCGCGATGTACGCGCGCGGCCTCGACCTGCGCCAGCTCGTCGCGATCATCAGCGAGGAGGCGCTCTCGGAGGAGGACCGCCGCGTGCTCGTCTTCGCCGACGAGTTCGAGCGCCAGTTCGTGCAGCAGGGCCGCATGGAGGACCGCAGCATCACGGACAGCATGGGCGTCGCATGGAGGCTGCTCAGCAAGATGCCGCGCAACGAGCTCGCGCGCATCCGCGATGCGTACAAGGACAAGTACCACAGGCCCGAGGAGAAGAAGGGGACGCCCGGGAAGGCGGCAGGCAAGTAGGCGCAAGGGACACGCAATGGCGGAGACGATCAAGCACACGCGCAGCGAGCTGCTCAAGACGCGCAAGCGCATCAAGCTCGCGAAGAAGGGCCACGAGCTGCTCAAGAAGAAGCAGGACTCGCTCGTGATCGAGTTCTTCGCGCTGCTCAAGCAGGTGCGCAAGGAGCGCGACGAGCTGCAGCGCCGCTACGCGTCCGCGCAGCGCCGCATGGACGAGAGCCGCGCGCTCGAGAGCGACCTGCGCATCAAGGCGGCGGCGCTCGCCGTCGAGCGCAGCGCGCCGATCGAGATCGAGGTGCGCAACATCGCGGGCGTCAAGATCCCGCGCATCAAGGAAGCCGCGCAGCGCCGCGAGTATCCCGTCTACGAGAGCATCATGCTGCAGGACCTCGGCATCGCGTACCACGAGGTCGTGGACGCGATCCTCACGGTCGCGGCTCGCGAGACGGCGCTGCGCAAGCTGCTCATCGAGATCCGCAAGACGAAGCGGCGCGCGCACGCGCTCGAGCACATCCTGCTCCCGCGCCTCAAGGCGGCACTCAAGTCGATCACGTTCGAGCTCGAGGAGCGCTCGCGCGAGGAGTTCAACCGGCTCAAGCGCAGGAAGAAGGCGTAGGCCTACCGCTGCGCGGGCATGGGACGCTCCCGCAGCAGCCGCGCGTAGTACGCGAGGCTCCCGGCGAGCGTCTTCGCCATCTTCTTCGTGGCGGCGCTCTTCCTGCGCCTCTCGGCGTCCTTCTCCGGCGGCTTGCCGACCTCGCCGACCCAGTACGCGCAGCAGTCGGGCGGGAGCGTGAGCTTCATGAAGGTGAGGACCTCCATGATCGAGCCCGCGGTCGCCTGCGCGCCGTCCTCGCTGCCCGTGATGACGATGCCCGCGACCTTGTTGCGCAGCGCCTCGCGCCCGCCCGCGGCGTGCGCCTCCTCGTCGAACGCGTCCATGCGCTCGATCACGCGCTGCATGAGGCTCGACCTGCCGCCCCACCAGATCGGCGTCGCGAAGATGACGACGTCGGCGTCCCTCACGAGCCTCGAGATCGCGGGCCACTCGTCGCGCGCGCCTTCCCTGAAGCCCACGCCCGCGGGGATGTCCCGGTCGGCGAGCCTGATGATGGTGGAGTCGATCCTGGCGTGCGCCTCCATCTCCTTGAGCACGAGGCGCGCGAGCTCTTCCGTGTTCGAGCGCTTGGGCGATCGCTTGAGCGAGCCGTTGAGCACGAGCACCGTGAGCGGGCGCTCGGGGCCCGGCTTGCGGGATCTCGTCTTCTTCGTCGCGCGAGGCATGATGGCACCTCGCGCTTGGAGGGGACAAGGGCGGATATTACGTTCGTGTTGGCATTGTGCCCCTGCGCGAGGCCGCGGGCCCTCGAAAGCTCCCCGCGCAGCGCCAGCCAAGGGCCACTCCACAGTGACTACTACAGAAACCATTAAATACCCTTCAGGTTCACCCACATCATGGCATCCATGACGCTCGAGGACAAATGCGCAGCACGCGCTGATCGTCTTCACGGGTCGCTGTAAGAATACCGTTCCTTCTCTGAATACGCGCGCAATCCCTTCTTCCAGAAGCACGGCTCTCCCCGCGCCCTCGCGCAGCGATCCGCCGCGCGCCGCGCGCTGCCCCTCGCGCCTGCATCATCATCCGTAGCGTTCTCAACCACCTTTTTCCTGCCGGCGGGCCTCGTACGCGGAGATGATCACGATGAGATACCAAGAGATAGTAGGATTGGTCAAGAAGACGGCAGCGAACCTCCCCGACGCAGAGCAGGCGGAAGTCCTCGGCCGGATCGGGGCGACGCCTCCGTCCGCAAAGGAGGTCGGCGCCCAGGTCACGGCGTTCCTGCAGCAGGCGCAGAGCCCGCTCTACCGCATGCTCTCGCAGGACGTCGTGGGAGCGACCGTCGGGCTCGCGCAGTTCCAGCGCGGCATCAGGAGCGACTTCCAGACGCTCGACAGGAATACGCTCGATCAGCTCGACGAGGCGATGCGCAGCGGCAAGGGCCTCGAGGCGCTCGATGCGCAGACGCGCGGGCTCGTGCGCAGCAGGCTCGACGATCGCGCGTACGAGAAGCTCGAGATCGTCACGAGCGTGGGCGCAGACGGCCCTGCGCTCTACGCGCGCATGCTCGATCTCGAGGAGGCGCTCTACCTCGGGGCTCCCGCGAGCGAAGTGCAGGCGATCGTGAGGAGCGCCGGCGCGATGCCCGGCGGCGGGCTGCTCTCGTCCGAGCTGAAGTACCGCCTGGTGAACGAGGCGTACGGGCTTGGCAACGGGTACTCGACAGGCGACCCGAACGCCGATTTCGCGGCGAGCGCGTTCGGCGTCCTGGATTCCGCTGGCGCTACCACGCTCACGGATCTCGAGGCGAAGCTCTCCGCGTCGGTGGGCAAGCCGCTGCTCGCGGAGGCGCAGAGCTGGACTCCTGGCTGGGGCAACAAGGCGACGGTCGAGGCAGGGATCATCGCCGGCCCCACGAGGCGCGACCCCGAGTCCGGGCTGTGGGTTCCGCTCGAGGGAGGGCAGAAGGGCTACCTCACCCTGAATGGCCAGGAGCCGCTCGCGCAGGGAGTGGGCGGCGCCAAGGAGTGGGGAGAGACCGAGTCCCGCGGCACTTACAGGCTCTCGCGCTCGACGTTCGCGTCGCTGCAACTGGGGAAGGTCGACGGCCCCGCGGGAAGCTGGTACGCGGACAGGCTCTCGATCGGGGACGACGCCAGAACGCGCTTCGAGGAGCGCTATGCGACGCTTGCACCGAGGCTCGCGCCGTGGGGGAGAGAGGCATGAGCGACAAGAAGAGCAGGATCATGCTTCCCAATGGCATGACCGTGCGGCAGTTGCGCGATGCGACGCCGCTGATAGAAGGGCTCGAGTGGAGAATGTTCGAGTGCCCCGCCGCAGGCAGCGTGTACGTGCGGGAGGATCCGAAGGAGCTGGTGGGCGCAGGCTACGTGAGCGTGAGCGATCTCTTGACGACGATCAAGGAGAAGGGCGCGGGCGAATTCACGAACTACTTCGACCTGCAGGCGACATGGATGAGGGTCGGGGAGCGGCTCTCGGACAGCAGCTATCTCGACCGTCCCGCAGCCCCGTGCTTCAGCCCGTGCTGCGTCGAGCGCGAGCCGTTCGCGAACAACGCGCTTCCCGTGCTCGAGGCGAACGTGCTCCTGCAAGCGGGATACCTGAACCAGAGCGACTACCTCGTGAGCGCGAGAGTGCAGCAGGTGCCGAGGACGAGCTCGGTCGCGCAATACTCCGCGCGCTTGGACACGATCGGTCCGGGAAGGCGGGCCGGCACACTCTACGCAGACACGGTGCTGATAGGAACGAGCACGTCGCGGGAAAACGTGCTTGCGCTCGAGGAGTACTTCGGCGGCAAGGGATGGTCGGGGCGCGAGAGCACCAAATGGGAGTTCGCGAGTTCGCTTGACTCCCCCCGCATGCGCGAGGAGAAGACGAGGGTGGATCGAGGGTATGTCGGACACCACTGATCCGCAGGCACGGCGAGGCCGTGGTCGAGCCCGATACGCAGCCCCTCCGTCGATGCGCGAGGGGGCGCGATGAGCGCGCCCATGATGCCTGACGCCGCGCGCTACGGGCGGCCGCCCGAGGGAAGCGTCCACGTAGGCGGATTGCTCAACGAGATACGGGCTGCGATAGCGCTGGGAAGATGGGGAGTGGACGACATCGCCTGGAGGCCCACCGAGGAGGAGCTCGTCCCGTGGCTCGGCAGGACGAGGATAGACTTCGCCGACGCATGGTACCAGTTCCCCTCAGGGACCCTGTTCCTGCGCGCGACGCCGAAGCTTGCGAACACGCAGTATGGCTACTGCCCCGAAGCCACGCGAGTGGGGAAAGCCCATTTCCCGAATATGTACGCGACGCGCGCGATCTACAGAGGCGCAGATCCCAAGATGCACGAGCGGGTGTCCGCCGCGCTCGAGGCGAGCGGCTGGATGCGCTCGGGCGAGTCCTCGCTGCGCGATATCGGGGACCTCGCCTTCGCGTCGCGCCGGATCGGGAAGCGCACGAGCGCATGGTCCCTGTACGGCTCGCTCCGGCCCCCCTCCTGAAAGACACGCAATCGCCTTCCTGCCGCAATCCTTATAAACCTCCGTCGGGTGCGTCGACGGCGGTGGTAGCAGGTGGCTGAAGGAGCGAAGGCGGAGCAGCTCGCGAAGAAGCAGCGCGAGGTAGGAGTCGCGGAGTTCTTCGCGCGCAACAAGCACCTGCTCGGCTTCGACAACGCGCGCAAGGCGCTGCTCACCACCGTGAAGGAGGCGGTCGACAACTCGCTCGACGCGTGCGAGGAGGCGGACATCCTCCCCGAGATCTCGGTCGAGATCATCGAGATGAGCGAGAACCGCTTCCGCATCGTGGTCGAGGACAACGGCCCTGGCATCGTGAAGAAGCAGGTCGGGCGCATCTTCGCGAAGCTCCTCTACGGCAGCAAGTTCCACTCCCGCAAGCAGCAGCGCGGCCAGCAGGGCATCGGCATCTCGGCCGCGGTCATGTACGCGCAGCTCACGACCGGCAGGCCCGCGAAGATCCTCACGCGCACGGGCGAGAAGAGCCCCGCGAACTACATGGAGCTCACGATCGACACCTCGCGCAACGAGCCCAAGGTGACGGTCGAGGAGGAGAAGCCGTGGGAGCGCGAGCACGGCACGCGCATCGAGCTCGATATCGAGGCGAGCTACCAGAAGGGCCCGCAGTCGGTCGACGAGTACCTCAAGCAGACTGCGGTCACGAATCCCCACGCGACGATCATCTACGTGAACCCCCGCGCGGAGCAGTACGTCTTCGCGCGAGCGAGCGAGGTCCTGCCCAAGAAGGCGCAGGAGGTCAGGCCGCACCCGTACGGCATCGAGATCGGCGAGCTCATCAAGATGCTCGACGAGACGGAGCACAAGTCCCTCTCCGCGTTCCTGCAGGAGAGCTTCTCGCGCGTGAGCGCGCAGGTGTCGAAGGAGATCTGCGAGAACGCGCGCATGCCGCCTGCGACGGATCCCAAGGGCATCCACCGCGAGGGCGCGGAGACGCTCATCAAGGCGATCCGCGAGACGAAGATCATGGCGCCGCCCACCGACTGCCTCTCGCCCATCGGCGCGGAGCTGCTCGAGAAGGGCCTCAAGAAGGAGGTCCAGGCGGAGTTCTACACGAGCACGAGCCGCGACCCCGTCGTCGTGCGCGGCAACCCGCTCCAGGTCGAGGTCGCGCTCGCGTTCGGCGGCGCGCAGGAGAAGGAGAGCGCGGCGAAGATCATGCGCTTCGCGAACCGCGTGCCGCTGCTCTACCAGCAGGGCGCGTGCGGCATCACGCAGGCGATCACGGCCACGAACTGGAAGGCGTACGGCATCGCGCAGAGCGGGAGCAGCATCCCCTCGGGCCCGCTCACGATCGCGGTGCACGTCGCGTCGGTGTGGGTGCCGTTCACGTCGGAGAGCAAGGAGGCGCTCGCGGACGACGACGACATCGTGAAGGAGGTCAAGCTCGCGCTGCAGGAGGCGGGCCGCACGCTCAACAAGTACGTCAAGAAGAAGTTCAAGGCGCACCGCGCGCTCGAGCGCGCGAACCTGTTCGAGCGCTACATCCCGGAGGTCGCGAACTCGCTCGCGCGCCTCACGGGGGAGGACGAGAAGAGGATCGTCGAGTCCTTGCGCGCGATGACGCACAAGGAGGACATCATGGCGAACATCGGCAAGCTCCAGGCGGACAACGAGGAGTACGACGAGGAGTGGGCGAGGATCGGCAAGGACGACGATGACGGGGACGAGGGGCCCGAGGGCCACCACGATCCGGACGAGGAATGAGATGACACACATCCCACTCATAAACCAGACACGAAAGTCAGCGCTGCCTTGGAGTGCAGCCAGAAAAAGCGGCGATTCATGCAGCCGCTTTTTCGTAGATGCTGTGGCAGAGCCGCAGCCGAACCTCCGCAGCGCGCGATAAGAGACATACCTCACGATACCACCGAGAATCCACATGGCAGCCAAGACCCCGAAGAAGCAGGCGCGAGGAGCGCAGGAGTCAGAGCAGCGCAAGCTCGGCGAGAACGCGGAGCAGAAGTCGCCGGCGAAGGACAGGCTCGTGGGCCTCGGCACGCAGCTCACGGCGCAGCTCGCGAAGGGGCAGCAGCCGACGATCGAGATCCCCGTGCGCTCGCTCTCGAACGTGGAGTTCAACGAGGACACGCAGAAGCTCGGCATCGGCGAGAAGACGAGCGAGCGCCAGTTCTTCAACGTCGCGCACGCGAAGAAGTTCCTGCAGACTATCGAGGTCGCGGCGATCGCGAAGACGCAGCTGCTCGACTCGGGCAAGCACGCATCGCTCAGGGACGTCTTCTACATGGCGAAGCGCACGATCCCCGGCACGAAGACGAACGTCGTCGACGACCAGCGCGAGAGCGACAAGGCGCTCGAGGACCTCGAGCTCATCACGGGCTTCTCGCGCGAGCAGCTCCACATCAACGCGAACAAGATGGGCTCGGTCGCGGGCAGGGTCGTGATCGAGGACTCGGGCGACACCATCGACTGGAGCAGGCTCGGCTCTGGCGGCTGGAGCATCCCGAGCAACGTCGAGGAGATCACGTTCCGGAAGGTGGACGCGAAGTACGTCATCTACATGGAGAAGCAGGCCGTGTGGGAGCGCCTGCACGAGGACCGCTTCTGGCAGAAGCAGAACTGCATCATCGTGACGAGCCAGGGGCAGACGACGCGCGGCATCAGGAGGCTGCTCCAGCGCCTCTCGGTCGAGCACAAGCTGCCGATCTACGTCCTCACGGACAACGACCCGTGGGGGATCTACATCTACTCCGTCATCAAGTACGGCTCCATCAGCCTCGCGCACATGTCGGAGGGGCTCGCGATCAGCGGCGTCAAGTTCCTGGGCGTGACGTGCGACGACGTCGAGGACTACAAGCTCGAGCGCCACTACATCACGCTCACCGACCAGGACATCGCGCGCCTCAAGCAGATGCAGGAGTACGAGTGGTTCAAGGACAACCCCGCGTGGCAGCGCCAGTTCAAGATGATGCTCAAGGCGAAGGCGAAGGTGGAGATCCAGTCGCTCTCCGCGCGCGGCATCACGTTCATCTCCGACACGTACCTGCCCGAGAAGATCAAGAAGGCGGAATACATCGAGTGAGACGCAGGCCGCGGCCCAATGGAGGCGCTCGGGGCTCCGCAATCCTTAAGAGCGCGCATCGCGGCGGCGCCTCGGTGGACCCGAAAAGGCTGATGCTCCTCTCGGCCCTCGCGCGGCTCGTCTGCGCGGCGGCCCTCGCGCAGGCGGCGATCGCGGGTAAGCTGAGCCTCTTCCTCACGTATGCGATCATGTTCGCAGCGACGCTCTACCTTCCGTGGCGAGCCGCGAGCTCGGACGCGCGCTTCTACGCGCTCGACATCTACGCGATGCTCGGGTTCGCCCTGCTGATCCTGCTCTGCCAGACGCCGCTGTGGGCGACAGACGGCCAGCCGCTCGGCATCGACAAGCTCTTCCATATGCTTAGCGGCGCGGGGATCGCGTGGTTCGCCTTCCTCTCGCTGCGCGCCGAGCGATGGAGCAAGGGCGAGGCCGCGGCCCGCCTGCTCCTCGCGGTCCTCGCGATCGCGGCCCTTTGGGAAGCCTTCGAGTGGGCGCTCACGGCGCTCCCCCCGCCCTGGCAGCTGCGCATGCACGCGAACGCGATCGAGGACACCATTCTCGACATCGTCGCAGACGTGCTCGGCGCGGCAGTCGCGCTCGCATGCGCGGCAGTCGCGGGCAAAGGCGCAGGGCGCCAGGGAGATTTTTAAACAGGCCCCGCCTTCATCGCCCCGTGGACCCTCTCACCCTCATGCTCGCCGCGCGCAGCGCCTACCTCGCGCTCATCATCTACGTCGGCGCGAGCGGGGACTACGCGTCGCTGCTCATGAACATCCCCATCTTCCTGGGCTCGCTCGGGATCATGTGGTTCGCGCGCAAGGACGAGCGCTTCTACACGCTCGACGCGTACGTGTGCGTCGTCTTCGCGCTCGCGCTCGCCGCCTTCGGGATGCTGCATTGGGATAATCCCTCGTGGATGATCGACAAGGCGTTCCACGTCGCGGGCGGCATCGGCGCCGCGTGGGCGGCGTTCCTGCTCTACGAGCGCAAGGTGCGCGATCCCTTCGCGCTCGCGTGCGCGGTCGGCGCGATGTGGGAGGTCTTCGAGTGGGCGCTCTCGAAGCTGCCGACGCGGCTCATGACGCCAGATCTCGGGCTCGACGACACGATCCTCGACATCGTGGCGGACAGCGCGGGCGCGCTCCTGCTCGTGCTGCTAAGGCCCTTCCCGCGCAAGAGGAAGGAGCCCAGGCTGCCCGACGGCGTCTAGCGCGGGCCGCGTTCCACCGGAAACGACGGTTGCGAAAGCTTAAATACCGCCGGGACGGAGGGGAGTCCGCATGCGTGTAGAGAAGTTCAACGGCATCAGGAGGATCGGCGACCACCGCGACATCCTCGTCACGAAGTGGGAGCTCGAGAACGAGACGCTCCAGGTCTTCAAGCCGATGTACCGCGCGCTGCACGACTACATCAAGGAGAACGACTGGGTGCATCCGCTCTCTGGCGACGACGTCATCGAGGACCTCTACTGGGAGCGCTGGGGGCCCACGGGCCTCAAGGAGCAATGGTGCTGGTGGCGAGCGATACAGGACCGCAACGACTACATCCGCTGGCTCATGGTCCTCGAGTGGCAGACGCTCTTCGTGAAGACGGACCAGACCATCACGTACAAGGGCAAGAAGGCCTCGGGCAAGGTCGAGCGCATCAACCTCAAGTGCATGGCGAGCTTCTACATCCAGTTCGACATCAACGACAAGTTCAAGAACTCGATCGCGTGGAAGATGCGCAAGGCGTTCTTCAACAGGATGTACATCCAGGAGATGGAGCAGACCCGCTCCGACCTCTACGAGCGCTCGCACAAGATCGAGGCGCTGGTCAAGCGGCTCATGGTGCTCGAATCGGACTGGGACGCGCCGGCGAACCAGTACGGCCCCTTCGGCTACGGCGACTGGGGCGACGATAGCGTGAGGAACACGTAGGCCCTCGCCTCTCGCATCCCCGACGCGATCCATCCGCTATCCTTATAAACCCCCGTCTCCAGGACCGCAGGCAGAGGTGAGGATGGCGTGACGATACTCTCGAGGCTGATGCGCAAGGGCAAGTGCCTGATCCTCACGTACGACCAGGGCCTCGAGACGGGGCCCGGCGACTTCGACGCGCAGAGCGTGGACCCGCAGTACATGATGGATCTCGCGCTCGAGGGCGGCTTCTCGGCGCTCGCCGTGCACGTCGGCATCGCCGAGAAGTACTACTACGGCCCGTACAAGGACATCCCTCTCATCGTCAAGGTGAACGGCTCGACGCAGCTGCCGCACATCAACCCGATCAGCACGCAGACGTGCTCCGTCGAGCGCGCGATCAAGGCGGGAGCCGCGGGCATCGGCTTCACGATCTACGACGGCAGCCCGCACGAGCCCAAGATGTTCGAGGCGTTCGGGCGCGTCTGCGAGCAGGCGCACGAGTACGGGCTGCCCGTCGTCGCGTGGATGTACCCGCGCGGCCCCGGCATCCGCCCGATGGGCGCGGACGTGCTCGCGTACTCGGCGCGCATCGCGCTCGAGCTCGGTGCCGACATCGTCAAGATGCGCTTCAACGGCGACGAGGACGACCTCAAGTGGATGGTGCGCTGCGCGGGGCGCACGCGGATCGTGATCTCGAGCGGCAGGCAGCTGAGCGAGCTCGACGTGCTCACGGAGGCGAAGCGCGTCATCGACGCGGGCGCGCTCGGCGTCGCGGTCGGGCGCAACCTCTGGCGCGGCAAGAAGCCGTACAGCATCGCGAAGGCGCTCAAGGCGGTCGTCTACGACGGCAAGAGCGCGGCGGATGCGGCGCAGGAGCTGGCGTAGCGCCGCTGCGATCTCCCATCGCAGCATTTATATCGCATCGTCTCCCGTGCATCCCCATGCCCAAGCTCGTGCGCGACAAGATCCCGGACATGATCCGCGCGCAGGGCAGCGAGCCGCGCTTCCACGTCGCGCGCCCCGAGGAGTACTTCGACGCGCTGCTCGACAAGCTCCAGGAGGAGACCGCGGAGTTCCTCGACTCGAGGACGGAGGCGGACCTCGTGGACGTGCTCGAGGTCATGGACGCGATCGTGCACGTGATGGACGAGGGCCGCGTCGCGTGGATGCGCCAGGAGAAGGCGGCGCTCAAGGGGACGTTCTCGAAGCGCATCGTCCTCGATGACGACGCGCCGCTCTGAACGGGCGTCCGCGGCGGCGCGGCTCCAAAAACTTATAAAGCACCCGGCCGGAGAGCGCACCGTGGGAACGCAGCCGCGCACGAACCATTTTCCTCTCGTCGTGCTCGGCGTCATCCTGCTCGTCTCGCTCGTCGCGATCGTGATGATCATGACGGCCGGCAGCCTGCGCGGGGCGTCGCTGGGCGCATCGCGCAACCTCGGCGGCGAGGCCGCATGCAGCGGGCCGCCCGTCTTCGTCCCCGACTACAACACCCTCATCGCGCACGTCGGCAACGCGTTCTCCTACACGGTGCAGGTGAGCGGCCAGGACACGCTCACCGTCGACACCCTGCCGGCCGGCCTCTCGCTCTCGGGCACCACGATCGTGGGCACGCCGAGCGCGACGCAGGGAGGCTCGCGCATCACGTTCACGGCGACGAACGCCTGCGGCACGAGGACGCAAGGGTACGCGATCGTCGTGAACGCGCAGTACACGAACCCGAGCTGGTGCTTCCTCTCGTCCACGCAGGCGGTCTCCGGGCAGCCCGGCACGCTCACGTGGCAGGTGCCCAGCGGCCTCTACGACCACCCGACGAGCGCGACGTTCTCCCCTGCGCTGCCGAGCTTCCCCGACGGGACGCACGACGGCACCGCCCCTACGGCCCCGCTCACGCAGGACACCACGTTCACGCTCACGATCTCGAACCCCGGAGGGTCGTACAGCTGCAAGACGACGGCCACCGTGTTCTCGAATGCGCCCCCGACGACGTCCGGCGCGAGCTCGCCCGGCCTGAACCCTCCCTCGTGCGCGTCGTGCACCGCCGACCAGGCGTGCATCAACGGCGCGTGCGTCGCCCTTCCCCCGTGCACGTCGCTCTCCGGGCAGTTCTGCCAGTCCGACGACGACGGGACCCCGCTGCTCGCGGACCGCACGCTGCCGGGCATGGGCACCTGCGGCGCTGGCCAGTACTGCATGCGCTGCCGCGGGAGCAACGTCTTCCAGAACGGGCAGTGCGTGCCGCCCCCGAGCTGCGTCCCCTGCACGGCGAAGGTGCTCGGCGCGTATCCCGCGGCGGGAGCGCAGCCCGGGATCTCGAACTGGTGCGCGGGCAGCGACCTGCACATCTGCGGCTTCGACAACTGCGAGATAGCGCCGACGCACTGCGCGAACGGCTGCCAGACGTTCAGCGACGGAGGCTCCGCATGCAGGTGAGGCCCGGCGCGCTTATCGTCCTCGCGGTGCTGCTGTGCGCGACGCCCGCCCTCGCGGCGGACGTGCAGTACGTGAAGACGCTCATCAAGGCGCCCGGAGAGGGCTTCTTCGTCAACAGCGCGGTGCCGCTCCAGGACGCGCTCTGGACGGGCAAGTACTTCGTCGTGCGCTCGGGCTTCTGCTCCGGCCAGACGCCGGGCATGAACGGCACCTACGTCTTCGCGGAGGACGGCACGTTCGTCGGCAAGCGCGACCAGGCATGGGACGAGGGCAACTTCGACTGTTGGCAGCACACGTGGAGCGTAGGGTCCGCGCGCACGGAGCGCGTCGACGACTCGAGCTTCATCGCCGAGGCAGGGGATCTCTCCCGATCCCCCGTCTACTACGCAGTGCGCAACGGCAAGCTCGAGATGGTCTCGCGCGCGAACCCGAACCCTCCCTACACGAGCTGCTCGGGGTGCGAGCCGAGCGCGCGCGAGGTCGGCATCGGTCCCGCGCTCGCCGTCACGCAGAACGGCTACGTCGTCGGGCGCGAGCAGGGCAGGACGGGCGGAAGCGTCAACATCTACAAGCTGCCCTCGTGGCAGGTCGTCGGCACCATGCCGGACACGAGCGTCATCGGCGCGATCGGCAACTACGTCCTCGGCTGGGGAAGGGACGCCTCGAGCGGCACGACGAGCGGATTCGTGTACCGCGTGAGCGACGCAGGGCAGGCCACGTTCGTGAAGAAGATCCCCGCGCTCTCGGACTTCGAGGCGGACCAGTGGAACCCGAACAGGGGATTGCTCTTCGGCGTGGTGAAGGACGGCACGACCGTGAAGCACGTCTGGAAGATCTACGACGCGACCGCGACCGATCTCGTCGAGGAATCCACGAGGGAGCTGCCGGTCTCGATCGACCCGCTGATGAACGCAGACCTCTCGCCCCGCCCTATCGGCCTCGCGGGCGGCTACATCGGCGTCATCGCGTACCGCCCGGCAGCGAACGGCGGCACGCAGGCGCTCTGGGAGAGCAGGCCCATCGAGATCTGGAAGGGCGACCAGCACCTCACGCTCCAGGCGCCGCCGAACATGCCGCCATCGAGGTCGGGCCTCCCTGAAGAGCCCAGCGAGCAGGGCACGGGCATCGCCATCAGCCAGACCGGCAAGGTCGTCGTGACCAACAACCACGGCGCGCACCTCTACCAGATCGTCAACTTCAACGCCTCTGCGTCCAGCAGTCCCGTCTGCGGCAACGGCGTGGACGAGGGCAGCGAGCAATGCGACGCGGGAGCGCAGAACGGCGCGTGCCCGAGAGGGTGCAGCGCGTCATGCACGATAAACACCTGCGTCCAGACCGGAGGCTCCAACGGCAGCGACAACAGCACCGCCGCAGCCGCGGGATACGCGCCCGCCACGGATCCCGTGACCGGCCAGACGTACCTTCGCGCGAGCGCGGTGCAGACGGGTCAGACCGCGTCCGTCACCGTGACCGCGGGGAGCCAGGGCAAGTACATCTACAAGATCGGCGCGTACCTCGACGCGAGCGGCGCGTGGGCGCAGTTCACGTTCCCGCAGCAGACGCAGAACGACTGGATACAGGACCAGGCGACGGCGACGATCCCGAACGCTCCGGCGTCCGGCGCGGTCATCGTCTACGCCTGCGAGAAGTACTCGAGCGCATGGGTGTGCGGCCCTGCGAGTCCCGTGCCAGATCCTTCCGTGAAGCTGTGGACGGTCGCGCAGTACACCACGGGCGCGGACCTCCCCCCGCTCCCGAGGATGCCGTAGCGCTGCGCATTCTCCAGGGGCTCCGTCATCCTTTTATACGCAGCGGCACCCCGCAGCGCCATGGACGCGCACATCCCCTGGACGAGGAAATACGCCCCGAAGAAGGGGAGCGACGTCGTCGGCCAGGACGAGGCGCTCGCGCGCGTGAGGAAGCACGTCGAGGCGTACAAGCGGGGGGCGAGGCCGCTCATCGTCGCGGGGCCGCCGGGCATCGGGAAGACGTCGCTCGTGGAGGCGATCGCGCACGACATGGACGTCGACGTGATCGAGATCAACGCGTCGGACGCGCGCGGAAAGGCTGCGATCGAGTCGCTCGTCGGGGCCGCGGCGAGGCAGCGCAGCCTCTTCATGCGCGGCAGGATCATCCTCGTCGACGAGGTCGACGGCGTCTCGGGCGTGAGCGATCGCGGGGGCATCGGCGCGCTCGTCGACATCGCGGACGACTCCTCGTACCCTATCATCTTCACCGCGAACGACATCGACGAGGACAAGCTCAAGCCGCTGCGCAAGAAGGCGGAGGCGATCGCGCTCGCGCCGCCCGCGCCCGCGCTCATCGCGCAGCGCCTCGGCAAGATCGCGAGGTCCGAGAAGGTGGACGTCGCGGAGGAGACGCTCGCCGTGATCGCGCGCAGGTGTGCGGGGGACATGCGCGCGGCAATCACGGACCTGCAGTCGCTCGCGACGGGGAGCGAGATCACGCGCGCGCAGGTCGACACGCTCTTCGAGCGCGAGCGCGAGGAGGAGGTGGCGCAGGCGCTCATGCGCATCTTCAAGACCACGTCCGCGGAGGTCGCGCGCCCCGCGTTCGAGCACGTGCGCGAGGAGCCGCAGCGCCTCATGCTCTGGATCGAGGAGAACCTCCCGAAGGAGTACAAGAGGCCCGACGATCTCGCCCGCGCGCTCGAGGCGCTCGCGGAGGCGGACCGCTTCTTCGGGCGCATCCGCCGCTGGCAGTACTACCGCTACTACGTCTACATCTACGACCTGCTCACGGCGGGCATCGCGCTCGCGAAGGAGAGCAAGTACCCCGGCGCCGCGGAATACAAGGACACGACGCGCCCGCTCACGATCTGGATCTACAACCAGAAGAACGCGAAGCGCAAGCGGCTCGCGGAGCAGCTCGCGCCGCAGCTGCACACGAGCAGGAGGCGCGTCGAGCGCGACGTGCTGCCCTATCTCTCGCTCGTATGGAAGAAGGACAAGGCAGCGGCCGGCGCGATCAGGGAGCGCTACGGCCTCGACGAGGACGCGTGCGCGTGGTTCGCGAAGTGAGCTGACGCGGGCAGGTCATCTCCGGGCCCGGCGCCGCAGCCACGCCCTCTTGACGAGCGGGACCGTGCGCGTCGAGAGCACGAACGCGAGCGCAGGCACCGCCGCATTGAGGAGCGGGCCGGGCAGGCGGGCGAAGGAGAAGAAGACCGCGATCACGACGTACGTGAGGGCTCCCACGAGCGCCGTACGCGCCCAGCTCGTCTCCCACGCCTTGTCCCGCTCGACGTTCGCGTTGCGCTCCTCGATCGTGCGCACTCTCCGCTCGAGCTCATCGATGCGTTCCACGAGCGCAGTGCCCGTGCGTAGTTTTATAAGCAGTTGTCGTCTCTCGAAAATGATGAATAAGGGAGCGATAGTGCAGGCCACGCTACGCGAGACGCTCGCCGTCGAGGGCGTCGACATCTTCTCGGGCAGGGCCTCGCGCATGCTGATCCACCCCGAGAGCGACGACGCAGGATACTCCGTCTTCGTGCGGGGGCGCAAGATACCCGCGACGCTCGACACCGCGGTGCACCATGCGCGCCGCTGCGGCAGCTTCATCGCGATAGAGCGCGACGGGCGCCGCGCCTGCAAGGTCGAGCACGCGCTCTCTGCGCTCTACGGCGCGGGCATCGACAACGCCGTCATCGAGCCCGGGGGCGAGTTCTGCCCGAGGCCCGGCCACGGGTACAGGGAGCTCTTCGACGGGCTGAGCGAGCTGAGGGTGGAGGGAAACACGCCGCGCCGCTACCTGACGCTCGCGACGGGCATGCCGCGCGCATCGAGGCACGTGCGCAATCCCGATGGCCCAGACAGCATCCTCCTCGAGCCGAGCGCGGGGCTCGTCATCAGCTACACCGCGGGATACCCGAGCCACGGCATCGCGGACCAGAGCCGCACGTTCCGTTTCTCGAGGGAGCGCTACGGCACGGAGATCGCGGGCGCGCGGGGACCCGTGTTCCTCGACACTCCGCTCAAGCGCATCGCTGCGCGATGGCTCGGGAGAGGGATCACCGCGCAGAACTCCCTCATCGCAGGGCTGCCCGGCCAGGAGCTGAGCGCGTCCGAGATGGGGGAGTTGGTCTCGCACAAGATCCTCGACGAGATCGGCGCGCTCGCGCTCGTGGGCCCGCTGCAGGATATCGGCGTCTCCTGCAGGATGACGGGGCACAGGTTCTCGCTCGGCGCATACCGGGAACTGCGGCGCAGGGGGGCGTTCGTGCCGTACGGGCCGGTCCACGCTACTGCTGGCGAGCCAGGTCGATACCGTGCAGCAGGCGCGCGATCGCCCTGACGCCCTCCGCGAGCCTCGGGCCCGGATGGTGCAGCGACGGGGAGGGAACCGAGAAGACGCGCTCGTAGCGCACCGCGCTCACGCCCTGCCAGCCGTCGCGCGCGGAGATGATCTCCACGTCCTCGTCGCCCTGGTGCGCGACGCACGACAAGATCGCCTGCGGATCGAACGCCGCGATGCGCTCTGGCGTCGCCTCGCCCTCGAAGACGCTCGCGCCGCATGCCGCGATGAGCTGCGCGATGTAGCCGCTCGCGGCAGTGGGCGGCGCGTGCGCGACCTCGCAGTAGACGCGCATCGGGCGGAACCTGCGCGCGCTCTCCTGCGCGCGGTGCACGACGAGGCGCAGCTCGTACGCGAGCATGTCCGCCTCGACCTGCTTGCCGAGCGACTCGCCCAGCGACGCGATGCCCGCGAAGACCTCGTCGAGCGACTGCGGATCGTACGAGATGACCGAGCGCCGGGCGCCGAGCGCACGCGCGAGCTCCTGCTGGCCGGGCCCGGTGAGGACGAGCGTCGGCTCGAAGACGTCGACCACGACCTCGCTCACGTCCGCGAGCGGGCCGATGCTCGGGACCTTGAGCGCCGCGTCGGGATGCAGGCACGCGTCCGTCCTGCCGACGAGCTCGCCGCCCGCGCCGAGCGCGAACGCGAGCTCGGTCATCGCGGGATGCAGGGAGAGGACTCTCATACGGGACGATGCATCGCAGGGGTATAAAACAGTTGTGGAGGAGGGAAAAGGCCAGGGCGCCCCCAGGATCCTTTCCGTCGAGCACGACCGCCTTCGTCGCATACTTTTATAAACGTCGCCCGGCCAGGGCAGCGCCGTGGGAACGTCGATACGCGACCTGCTGCCGCTCGCGGTCTTCAGCATCGTCCTGTTCGCCGCGATCGCCGCGATCTTCGCCATCGACCATGCGTTCGGGGGAGCGCCGTGGTTCACCCCGTCTCCGCCGCACGATCTCGCGGGGAGCGCCGCGGGGAGCGCGTACGACGTGCGCTACGCGAGGCAGGCGCTCTCGTGGCAGGACATCGGCTGGAAGACGTCCGGGCTGCAGGCCGCGTTCGCGCAGGCGACATGGCTCTCCGGGGGGTACTTCGTGGTCGCGGGATGGTGCGATCCCGGCGCGGGCCTGCTCAGGAACGGCATGTACGTGCTGCGCGAGGACGGCACGCTCGTCGGCACGCGCGACACGTGCTACGACACCGACGCGGTCGGCCTCGCGTGCCCCGAGGGCGGCGGCTGCCAGGTGCGCGGCGTCGTCAACGAGGTCACGCCGACGTCGTTCGTGCGCGACATGATGGAGCAGGACACGGGCGCGAACCGGCCGCCTGCCCTCTACTCGGTCTCTGCGTCTCCCGCGCGCGTCGACCTCGCCGCGAAGCCGTTCCGCGGGGAAGCCCCGGGCGGGAGCGCGCCCTCGCTCGCGCAGACGGTCGTCGCGGGCGGCGAGCTCGTCGGCATCCAGACTACGGCGCCCATGGGTCCCTGCGGCAGGAACGTGGTGTACGCGCTGCCCGGCATGCAGCTCGTGCGCACGTGGAGCGCCCCGTCAGCGGCCGCAGGGTGCGACGCCACGCCGGAGATCTTCCCGCTCGTGGGCGTAGGCGACTATCTCATCGCGGTCGCGAAGCCCGGCGTGCCGACGGCGCACCCCGGCACGAGCGCGTACAGGGTCACGGGCACGGACGTCGCGTTCGCGCAGCAGCTCTCGGAGAAGAGCGCGACGGGCTTCACGCGCGACACGCTCGACCCGCGCAGGATCGCGCTGCACTACGGCGACAGGGCGCCAGGCGCGATCGGCGAGACGAGCTTCGAGGCGTACGTCTTCGGCCCGGGCGGCGCCACGCACGAGCGCACGATCACGCCCAAGTACCCGATCTACGGCGCGCTCACGGACGGCGCCGGCATGGCGATGGCGGGCGACTACATCGCGTACGGCCACTGCCCCTTCTCCGACGGCTCGCAGAACATGCAGAACCACTACGCCGGATGCGGGGTCGTGGTCGAGCGCGCGGGCGCGATGCTTA
>JAJPEB010000075.1 GCA_023252315.1 Candidatus Woesearchaeota archaeon
CTTGACCGCGATCGCGCCGCGCATCGCGTCGAGCGTGGCGAGGTTCTGCCGGGTCGCTCCGACGTAGAGCCCGTAGTTCACGAGCGACTTGCGCGCGAGCCTGCCCTTGCGCGCGAGGCCCGCCTGCGAGACGACGGGCGGGTCCGTGTTCGGCATGTCGAGCACGGTCGTGACGCCGCCTGCGGCCGCGGCCATGCTGCCCGTGCGGAAGTCCTCCTTGTGCGCGTGCCCGGGATCGCGGAAATGCACGTGCGCGTCGATCATGCCGGGCAGGATCGCGAGGCCGCGCACGTCGATCTCCTCGTCCGCGCGCAGCCCCTTGCCGATGCGCGCGATGCGCCCGCGCTCGACCAGGATGTCCGCCTCGCGCAGCCTGCCGTCGATGAACGCCTTGCCGTTGCGCAGCGCGAGGCTCGCGCTCATGCGTCCCTCGCGCCCGGCCACGCCTCGGGGTCGCGCTGCCAGGCCTCGATCGCGCTCTGCTGCGCGGGGTCGATGAGGGCTTGCCCGCGCGCGGCCGAGAGCAGCTCGCGCAGGTCCGTGAGCGCGTGGAGCGCGCAGCCCGCATGCGCGAAGCCGTCTCGCGACGCGCGCAGCCCGTACGAGAAGATCGCGAGGCAGTCCGTGGCGACGCCGCCTTCCTCGCGCACGGCGGCGATCGCGCTCAGCGCGCTGCCGCCCGTCGAGATGAGGTCGTCCACGATGACGACGCGCCTGCCCCGCACGTCGGCCCCCTCGATGCGCCGCTCCTTGCCGTAGCCCTTCGGCTTCGATCGCACGTACGCCATCGGGAGGCCTTTCTCGCGCGCGAGCCACGCCGCCCAGGGGATGCCCGCGGTCGCGGTGCCCGCGACGATGTCGCATTCGAGCGTCGCGAGGATCGCGAGGAACGCCTCGATGACGCGCTCGCGCTGCGCGGGCATGCCGAGCAACGACCTGTTGTCGCAGTAGATGGGGCTCCTGATCCCGGACGCGTACGTGAAGGGCTCGTCAGGGCGCAAGGAGACGGCTCCCGCATGCAAGAGCAGCTGTGCGACGTCGCGCGAGGCGTCCATGCCTGCTGCGCGCGAGCGGGCGCTATAAAAGCTTTGAGGTCGCTACGGATCCTTGGCCCGCGCGATGATCCTCGACTCGCGCATCAGGTACGGCTCGCCGTCCTTGTTCGCCACGCGGGAGAGGGTCCAGGCATCCTCGGCGAAGAGGATGTCCCAGTCCGCGTAGGCCTCGCGCAGCAGGCCGTCCTCGCAGATGAAGGCGTCGCCGAAGCACGCGCCGCGAATCGGCACGACGTGCGCGTGCACCGCGCGCGGATGGCGCGCCTTGAGCTTCGCGAGGTATGCGGGGCGCTCCTCGGGCGCGAGCATCTGCAGCGCCATGCGCGAGAAGACGATGTCGCAATCCCCTGCAGGGAGATCGCGCATATCGCGCTCGAGTATCTCGATGGCGAGCCCCTCCTGCTCAGCGCGCCGCGCGAGCCCCTGCAGCGCGGTCGTCGCGACGTCGAGCGCGAGCACCCGCAGCCCCTTGCGCGCGAAGAAGAGCGCGTCGGGCCCCTGCCCGCAGCCGAGGTCGAGCACGGTGCCCTGCCTGCGGTGCGCGAGCGTGAGCAGCGCGAGCGGGGAGGGGTCGCTGCCCCAGTACGCGGGGCTCTGGGCGTAGAGCCTCTCGTAGCGCTCGCGCATCGGTTGCGGCGTGCCTGGCATGCGCGCGGGGGTCGCGGGGCGCTCTTAGGCTTTTGCATCAACGGGGGAGTATAATTATCACTATTTAGTGATAAAATTTAAATACCTCGTCAGCGGTCCTCGATGTCCGCCATGGATATCCCCCAGGCATTCGTCAACGGCTACTACTCGCTCACCGCAGGGAGGACGTACGACCGGCTCATGTCCCGCTCCGCGGGCTCGCGCAAGGAGTTCTGGGAGAACGTCCCTCTCGCGCCCGCTCAGACGCGCGTGCGCTCCCCTTCGAGGACGGCGCGTTCGACAAAGGGGTCGTGACCTTCGCGCTCTCGGCCATCCCGTCGAACGCGGCCGCGTACGCGCAGCTCGAGCGCGTGGTGCGCCCGGGCGGCATGATCGCGGTGCTCGACATGGTCTTGAGCCCCGCGAGCGCATGGTGCGGGTACGCGAAGCTGGAGCTCACAGACTTCCTCGAGACGCGCGAGCGATCGGTCGTCCTGCAGAGGAACGTCGTCGGGAGCAGGTGGGGCAACGCAGAGGTCATGTACCTCATGGGCGTGCGCTAGGCGGGCTTGCGCGCCTGCGCGCAACTATGCATCTGAGACGGGCCTACGAGGATTCGAACCCCGGTTACGTGGCCCCGAACCACGTGTGATACCAAGCTACACTATAGGCCCAATGGCTGCCGAGGGAATCGCGGCGGTTTTTAAAGCCTGCCGTTGCGGCCCTTGCGCCTCGCCGCGCGCCGCTTGGCGACGCCCCTGAGCGTGCGCTGCACGCGCTCGATGCCCTCTTGCACCGCCTCCCCCGCATCGCTCTCGCGCAGCCGCTTGAGGACGTGCGCGCGCCGCTCGATCGCGCGTCCGACGTACCACACGAGCGAGAAGAACACGATGACGACGAGCGCGATCTCGAGCGGCACGGTGTACTCGGCGATGCGCTCCCACTGCTCCGCGAGCAGGAACCCCGTGCCGGTGAGGATGAGGTTCCATACGAACGCGCCCATCGCGGTGTACATGAGGAACATGCGCGTGCGCATCCTCGCGATGCCCGCCGGGATGCTGATGAAGTGGCGCACGACGGGGAGCAGCCTCCCGAAGAAGACGACGCGCTCGCCGTAGCGCGAGAACCACCGCTGCGCGAGCGCGAGATGGCGCTTGTGGACGAAGAGGTAGCGGCCGTACTCGCGCAGGAAAGGGCGGCCGCCGTAGCGCCCGAAGGTGTAGCTCGCGTAGCTGCCGACGAGCGAGCCGACCGTCGCCGCGACGACGACGAGCCAGAAGTCGAGCAGGCCGGTCGACGCGAGGTAGCCCGCGAACGGCAGGATCGCCTCGCTGGGCAGGGGGAGGATGATGCTCTCGAGCATCATGAGGAACGCGATGCCGGGGTAGCCGAGCACGAGGATCGTCTGCGCGACCCATGTGAGGACGATGTCCGTCGCCATGCTACCCGATGAGCCTCCGGAAGAGCCAGAGGTAGACGAGCACGAGCAGCGCGAACGCGATGAGGAGCGCGATGCCCGTCTGTATGAGGATGCCTGCCAGATGGCGGTCCTGGGCGGTGCGCCGCGCGGTCATCCGCCCGCTCCGGGGCACTCCCTCTCGCGCGCTGGCGCCGCGCCGCGCGTTCCCGCTTCCATGCGCACGCGTTGTGCAGGTGGTTTTTTATACTCTCGGTTCCGCGTCGGCGGCATGGAGTACAAGCAGCTCATCCTCGTGCGCGACGACCTCAAGCTGCCCAAGGGCAAGCTCGCGGCGCAAGTCGCCCACGCGGCGCTCGAGGCGGCGTGGAAGGCGCCCCAGGACGCGGTGCGGGCGTGGCGCGCGCAGGGCATGGGGAAGATCGTGCTCAAGGTCGCGGACGAGAAGGAGATGCTGCGCCAGCTCCAGATCGCGAAGGACGCGGGGTTCCCGAGCGCGCTCATCACGGACGCGGGCCACACCGTCGTCGAGCCCGGCACGAGGACGTGCGTGGGCATCGGCCCTGCGCGCGCGGAGCAGCTCGATCGGGACTTCGGCGCGCTCAAGCTGCTCTGAGGAGAATGTTTATAACGTGCCCTCCCCGGCCCGAGCCCATGGCCCTGCAGCAGCTCCATCCGGGGGCGAAATGGCTCTTCCGCTCGGGCGTGTTCGCGACGGGCCTCGTCGTCGTGCTCTTCCTCTCCCTCTGGATCGGCTCGGCCCTCGGATTCATGGTCAAGGACCTGAGCTGGGAGCTGTTCGGCAGCGTGGTGCTGCTCCTCGTGCTGCTGCTCGCGTGCGTGGCCGAGATCTACGCGCAGCTCGCGTACCCGCGCTGGCGCTACGAGCTCACGCCCACATACCTGCGCGTCGAGCGCGGCGTCATCTGGAAGCGCTCGAGCACCGTCCCTTACGAGCGGGTGCAAAACGTCGACATCACCCGCGGGGTCTTCGCGCGCCTGCTCGGCTTCTCGACCGTGCTCGTGCAGACCGCGGGGTACTCGGGAGGCGGGCGCGGGCGCATGGTCGCGGAAGGCGTGCTGCCGGCGGTCTCGCCGCAGGAGGCCGAGCGCATACGCACGTTCCTCGTCAAGAGGATCTCGAAGCGCGCGCAGGGGCTCTGAGAGGCTCCTCGGTAGCTTTAAGAACTCCGCCCTCGCTTCCGGCGCTGCTGGGCCCGTGGTGTAGCCTGGATATCACACGGGGCTTCGGACCCCGGAACCCCGGTTCGAATCCGGGCGGGCTCGTCTTTTCTCTGTCCTTGCCGTGCTCCCCTTGCGCTCGCGCTCCTTGAAGGGATGCCTGCTTTCCCTCGGGCATCCTCGCTACGTGGCTGAGAAGACCTGAGAAGGAGAGAAAAAGAGAAAGAAAACAATCCTAGATGGTGAACGTCTTCGCCGAGGCGGCGCTCACGGTCGCGTTCTTCGCCGTGCAGCTCACGTTGTACGCGCCGCTGCTCGCGTACGTGTGCCAGACGTTGTTGCTCGTGCCGCCCGACTGCTTCTGCCCGTCGCCGAAGGTCCAGCTGAACGTCGGGTTCGCGATCCCCGCCGTCGTGCAGACGAACACCGCGTTCCTGTTCATCGGGAACGGCGGCTTGATCGACAGGTTCGCGCTCGCGGCCTGCGGGGGCGCGCTCGCGACGAAGATGGGCAGCGTCGCGCTCACGCTCGCGGTGCCGTTCTTCGCGGTGCAGCTCGCGGTGTAGTTGCCGCTCGCGTACGTGTGGAAGACGTCGCCGTTGAGCACGTTGAGCAGCTTGCTCCCGTCGCCGAACGCCCAGTCGAACACCGGTGCCTGCACCGTGGTGTTGCACACGAGCACGTAGCTGCCGTTGATCGGGTAGGGCGCCTTCACGGAGAGCGTGGTCGACTGCGGCGCCGCCACGGTCACGCCGAGCGTGCACTGCGCGCTCGTCGCCCCGTCATGCGCGACGCAGCTCACCGCGTAGTCGCCCGCGGCGGGGAACGTGTGGTAGACGTCCTTCGTCGCGCGGCCGAGCAGCTTGCTCCCATCGCCGAACGTCCAGTCGTAGCTCGTCGCGTTGAGGCCGCTCGCCTCGCAGAGGAAGACGTAGTTGCTGCCCTGCGGGAAGTACGGCGCGATCGCGACGCTCGCGGAAGGCCCGCTCGGCCCGCTCAGCGTGATCGCGCTCGCGTGCTCGAGGCGGTACTCGCGGCTCTGGGAGCCGCCAGACGACGTGACAAAGTAGTCGACCGTGTATGCGCCGGCAGGCAGGCCCGTCGTGTTCCACTCGACGTTCCACGTGAGGTGCGCGGGGGAGCCTACCGCGGCCACGCCGCTGCCGTAGCCGAAGCTCGTGTTGAGGAACGCGCTGCCGTTCCAGCCGCTGCCGTAGCGGTTCGTGCTCTCGAGGAACGCGGAGGTGTCCGACGAGAGGGAGATCGAGAGGCCCTCGCAGCCGCTCACGGGCGAGCCGTCGGTGCCAAAGACGCACGCCTGGGTGCCGTTAGGCCCCGAGACGAGGAGCGTGAGGTCGTCGACCGGGATGTTCTCTCCCGGCTGGATCGCGAGATCGAGGTCGAAGCCGATGGTCGAGCCGACGCTGCCGGTGGCCGGGAGCGTGGTCGAGAGCTCGATCGCACGTACCGGCGCCGAGAGCACCAGGAGTGCGACCACGAAGAGTCTCGTACCAGTCGAGGACCTTCACCCTGTACCAGATGGCCGCAGTGTCCTGCACCATCCGCCACACGGTCTTCATCGTGATGCCCGAGCCGCTGAACTGGTAGTCGATGACCACGGGGGCCTCCACGATGGAGTAGCCCTTGCGGTGCGCGACGACACAGAGCTCGAGGTCGAAGGCGTATTGCTTGACGAGGATCTTGGGCATGACGTCGCGCAGCGCGGCCGTCTTGAAGAGCTTGAGGCCCGTCTGCGTGTCCGTGAGCTTGAGGCCGAACCAGGGGCGCACGAAGAGCTGGTAGTAGCTGTAGCTCATGATGCGGCGGCGCAGCGGGTAGTTGACGATGGAATCCGCATGGCGCTTGGAGGCCACGACCATGTCCGCGTCCGTGCGCTCGAGCGTCTCGATGAGGACGCGCAGCTGGCTCGGGTGGATGTCGAGGTCGGAGTCGAGGAACGTGACGAGGTCTCCCGTCGCGTGCTCGAGGCCCAAGCGCAGCGCGTTGCCCTTGCCGCCGTTCTTGGTGTAGCGGAGGACCTTGAGGCGCCTGTCCTTCACGAGCGACGCCTCGCTGAACGTGTTGTCCGTCGAGCCGTCGTCGACGATGACGAGCTCGAAGGGGATCTTGAGCTTGCCGAGCTCCTTGAGCGTCTCATGGATGTTGCGGTAGATGTGCCTGCCGCCGTTGTAGCCCGGCGAGACGATCGAGAGCACA
>JAJPEB010000076.1 GCA_023252315.1 Candidatus Woesearchaeota archaeon
ATCATCCCCGCCTCCGAGGCCGCGCTTCCGCTCGAGCGCATCGAGATCGCGTACGGCTACGGCGTGTACGAGAGCCTCAAGGCGCGCAGGCGGGTCCTCTACTTCCCCGGGGAGCACGTCGCGAGGCTCGCGCGCTCGGCCGCGGCGATCGGCCTGCCGCTGCCCGCGGGCGAGAAGGATATCCTGCGATGGCTGCGCGAGTTCGCGGCGCAGGTCAAGGAAGAATCGTTCAACGTCAAGGCGCTCCTCGTCGGCCACGGCGACGCGAGCGACCTCTTCCTGCTCGCGCTCGCGCCGCACTACGTGCCCGAGAAGGCGTACCGCGACGGCGTCGCGGCGGTCACGGCGCATATGGAGCGGCCGTTCCCGCAGGCGAAGACGCTCGCGATGCTCGAGAGCTTCCTCGCGTATCGCGACGCGAAGGCTGCGGGCGCCTACGACGCGCTGCTCGTCGACCGCGAGGGGAACGCGCGGGAGGGCACGCGCACGAACCTCTTCTTCGTGGAGGGCGGAAAGGTCTGCACCCCGCCCACTCCCGATGTGCTCGAGGGCGTCACGCGCGCGACGCTCATCGCGGCGCTCGCCGCGCGCGGGATCGCGGTGGAGGAGCGCAAGATCTCGCTCGCCTGCCTGCTGTCGTGCGAGGGCTGCTTCCTCACGAGCACGTCGAGCAAGGCGGTCCCCGTGTCGTCCATCGACGGGAAGGCGATCGCGATCCCGCCGCTCGTGCGCGAGGCAGCGCGCATCTACGACGAGTATCTTGAGGAGTGGGCGAAAGGACAGGAAAGAATGTAGGTAGCGCTATTGTATTTCTCGTACCGCCCTGCGTGCTGCGGCGCATCTTCGGGGTCTTGCGTCGACCGAGGGATGCGGAAGCCGACGTTTCCGCTCTGCCGCAAGCGCGCTTGCGAGCAGCTCCGCCATCTCGGTCTCCTGGCCTGCGCCAAGGCAGCACGGAAGAAGAGGAACGCGCTTGCGTCGGGAAAGACAATCTTTAAATAACATCTCCAGGCCAGCACGCGCATGGTCATGTCGGGCATCGCGGCGTTCTTCGTGGACAACCGCGCAGCGCTCATCTTCTACGCCGTCCTTGTCCTCATCATCGTGCTCTTGCGCAGGAAGATCGAGTGGCAGGGCTTCGGCATCGGGCTCTACAAGACGAAGGTCGGGCTCAGGCTCATGGACTCGTGGGGCCGCAGGCACAAGGGTCTCGTGCAGACGCTCGGCTACATCGGGCTCGGCGTCGGCTTCATCGGCATGGCGGTCATCGCGTTCGTGCTCCTCAAGGGGCTCGTGGACACGTTCATGAACCCGGTCGCGCCGCCCGTGCTCAGCCCCGTCATCCCGGGCTTCACGATCTGGGGACAGGGCCTCAAGGTGCCGCTCATCACCGGGTGGCTCGCGCTCTTCGTCGTCATCGTGATCCACGAGTTCTCGCACGGCGTCGTCGCGCGCGCGCACGGCATCAAGGTCAAGAGCTCGGGGCTGCTCATCTTCGGCCCCATCGCGGGCGCGTTCGTCGAGCCCGACGAGAAGGCGGTCAAGAAGCAGTCGCCCGCGGTGCAGTACTCGCTCTTCGCCGCGGGGCCGTGGAGCAACGTCCTCTCGGCCGGTATTTTCATGCTCGTCGCCGCGTATCTCGTAGCGCCGCTCGTGCTCGCGATGACCGCGCCCGGCGGCGCACAGATCGGCACCGTCTCGCCGGGCATGCCTGCCGCCAACGCCTCGCTCATGCCGGGTATGGTGATCACGAGCGTCGACGGCACGCCCGTGCGCGACTACCAGGAGATGAGCGATGCGCTCGACCGCGTGGGAGTCGGGGAGCGCATCACGCTCGGCACGAAAGCCGATGGCGATTTCGCGCTCGTGACCTCGCGCAATCCCGACAACGCGAACAGCACGCGAGGCTACCTCGGCGTCACGCTCACGAGCAAGCGCGATCCCGCCGTCGCGGGCCCGCTCTTCGCGGGACTCCTCGCGGCCATCGTCTGGCTGCAGGACTTCCTGAGCTGGATCGTCATCCTGAGTCTCGGCATCGGGCTCGCGAACCTGCTCCCGCTCGGCCCCGTCGACGGCGGGCGCATGCTGCAGACCGCGGCGCGCGAGATCACGGGCGACGAGAAGCGCGGGGACTGGTGGTGGACGCGGGTGAGCATAGCGACGCTCGCGCTCATCATCGTACTGCTCGCGGTGCCGCTCGCGAGATCGTTCTTCTAGGCGAGGTCGAGGAGCACGAGATCGCGCAGCAGCGGGAACTCCGTGAACCCCGCGGCCGCGTTGAGGTGCCCGCCTTTGGGCACGACCGCCACCTGCACGCCGAGCGCGTGCGCGATCCCTTCCGCCTGCGCGATCGGCACGTAGGGATCGCCGTCGCCGTGGAGCACGTGGAACGACGGGCAGTGCGCGCGGACGCGCTCCCATGCGAACGGCCGCTCCCAGAACGTGCGGTTGATCGCGTCGAAGCGCGCGTCCCCGAGCGCGCTTGCGAAGCCGGAGACGAGGAACGCCGCCCGCGCCTGATGCTCCTCCAGGACGCGCAGCGCGAACGTCGCGCCGATGCTGTGGCCGACGATGGCGCACGCCGCATCCATCCTCGCTGCGACGGGCGCGAACGCGGCGCGCCACGCCTCGAGCGTCTGGCCTTCGGGCGTCGGCATCGCGGGGATGAGGACCTCGTGGCCGCGCCGCTCGAGCTGCGCCTTGAGCCACGGCAGCCAGTTCTCCGCGGGATTCCCGTACGCGCCGTGGAGCAGGATGACGAGCGCCATCGCGCCCGGGCGGGGCGCGAGGTATTAATGCCTTCCGAAGGCTTAAGAACTCCCCCGCGCCCACGCCGCGCATGGCAGAGAAGCAGGTCCCGGTCAGCATCGTCACGGGCGCGCTCGGCGCGGGCAAGACGACGCTGCTCAACCACATCCTCACGGAGAACCACGGCATCCGCATCGGGGTGATCGTGAACGAGTTCGGCGACGTGGGCGTCGACGCGGACCTCATCGAGGCGAGCGAGGACGACGTGATCGAGCTGCCCAACGGCTGCGTGTGCTGCACGGTGCGCGGCGACCTCATCGGCGCCGTCGGGAAGACGCTCGAGCGCGACGTCGAGTACGTCCTGGTCGAGACGAGCGGCATGGCGGAGCCGGGGCCCGTCGCGAACACGTTCCTCGCGCCGGAGCTGCCGGTCATCAGGCAGCGCGCGAAGCTCGACGGCATCATCACGATCGTGGACGCAGAGCACTTCGCGGACGCGCTCGCGCAGGGCGACACGGCCGTGCAGCAGGTCGCGGCGGCGGACGTCGTGCTGCTCAACAAGGCGGACCTCGTCCCCGAGCGCGCGCTCGCGCTCGTCGAGGAGCGCATCCGCGCGATCTCGCCGCGCACGTACATCTTCAGGACGGTGCGCGCGCGCGCGCCGCTCAACATCCTGCTCGCGACGGGGCGCTTCGACATCGACCGCTGGCTTCGCGAGGGCAGGGACGCGCGCGAGGAGCACGCGCACGCGGAGGGGTTCATGGCGGTCGCGATCTCGCAGGAGAGGCCGCTGCGCCTCGACGCGGTGTCGGACCTCGTGCGCGCGATCCCGCCGGACATCTTCCGCGCGAAGGGCATCCTCAATATCGGCAACTACGCGGACCCCTCGCCCGGGAAGGACATGCGCATGGTGCTCCAGAAGGTGGGCAGGCGCATCGAGACGACGTTCGCGCGCGCGTGGAAGCCCTCGGAGGAGCACTCCTCGAGGATCGTCCTCATCGGCAAGGGCATCGACCGCGAGGAGTGGCAGCGCAGGCTCGACGCGTGCGTGCTGGGCGATCACCTGGCCGCTGAATAGCCCGGCAGCGCGAGCCTCGTGGTATGCTCGTGCGGGAATCCCCCGTAGGGGTAGAAGATGGGTGCCGCCCGCGCGACGGGATCATGGGGCGTGGTGTTGCAGCATGCGATGAGGAGGGCGCCGTACTCCGCGCTGTGCCTGTCGATCCAGTCCTGGACGGGATGCCACTCTCCCCTGACGTCTTCGTAGCTCCATGCGCTCTCGATATCCGTGCCGTGGGCCACGAGCAGGCCGACTCGCGGGATAGGGCGCGCATGCAGCGCGTCGGTGAGCGCTCGCATCGTGAAAGGGCCTTGAGAATCGAAGATCCTGAGCACTGATTCCCTCGCGAGGAACGAAGGGATGTCCGGAATGACCTCCGCATGCGCTCGAGCGAGATTCGCGCAGTCCTCGATGCAGCTGTGCCCGATATAGGCTTCCAGGGTGGCGCCGCCGATGTAATCCTCGAAGATGGAGGCTCGCATGCGAGCGGGGCGCGAGGGCACGATATAATGATTTCTTTTCGTTCCTTGGAAGTGGTGGTTTTATCGCCTACCGCAGCGCTGCAGCGTACGCGTCGCTACGCCTGCACGAGAAACTCACTTCCTCTTCTTGACGCGCAGCTTGTTCGCGCCGCACGAGCGGCACGAGACCTTGCCCGCGAGGATCTTGAGGACGGGGGCCTTCTGCTTCGCCTTGCAGCAGCGGCACACGAAGACGTTCTTGAACTTGCGTGCGTCCGCCTCGGGGAATTTCGCCATCTATGCGCCCTTCTGCATGACTTGCTTCATGACCTTGTCGTTGAGGATCTGCCAGTAGAGCACGACGTCGCCCGAGCCCACGGTGCCCGCGAGCTCCTCGGGGACGATGAGGTCGTACGTCTCGTACGTCTCCATGTCCATGACGTTCGCGACGTTGCCCGAGATCGAGAGGACCTGGGCGTTCTTCTTGCCGATGATCGGGCACTCCATGTTGTCGTGGCCCGGGACCACGACCTGGCGCTTCTTGCCGTCGATGATGCCCACGGCCTCGATCCTGCACTTCGCGTGCCCGTGCTTGCCGGGCCTGCTCGTCTGCACGCCCGCCACCACGCTCGCGACCCCGTCGACGATGACGTAGTTGCCCTTCTGGAGCGATCCTGCCGTCTTGAGCGTGATGTCAGCCATGGCTGGCGAGATTCACAGGGGTTTTATAAAGATTGCTGTGGAGGCAGCGCGCCGTGCCGTGACGTCCGCTCCTCGGGACATCCCGTCGCCAGCCCTCTTGGCCAGGAAAATTACCCACTGTGGAGGGAAGAACGCATTTATACTCTCCCGCATACCCCCGAGGATGCGGATAGGCTTCATCGGCTCGCTGCACACGGATCTCGCGCATATCGTCGACACGGAGATGGAACGGCTCGGCGCCTCCACGCTCGTGCTCGGCAGCCTCGTCCCCTCCTCGACGCTGCTCCACCACGAGACGTGGCAGCCGCGAAACCCGCTGCGCTGGCTCCTCCCCGCGCGCGCCCTCGAGACTCTCGGCCGCGAGGAGATCCGCGACGCGCTCGCGACGCTCATGGCGAGGGAGGGGCGCGACGTCATCTACATGCCTCACGCGGCCCCGCGCTACGACACGAAAGGGAACGAGCTCCCCGCGATGGTGCGGCTGCCCTACGAGGGAGACGGCAGGAGCGAGGGCGCGGTGTTCGTCGCCCCTTCCCTGCGATCGTCGGCAGAGGGCACGGAGTTCAATCCCGGCTACGGGCTCAGGCTCGTGCGCAAGGCATTCCCCTCGGCGGCGGTCTCGTTCTTCTCGTACCCCACCTCGCCGCAGCTGCATGGGCAGATCAGGATCGCAGGCGGGGGGAGCGTGCTCGTGATGGGCCGCATGCGCTGGGGCAGGCCCGTGGACGTGAGCACGGGCACCTACGCCGTGGCCGGCGGTGTCGTCGACGAGTATTCCCTGCGCGACAGCGGGAGCATGCCGCCTTCGGCGCTCGTGCTCGACACCGCGCGCAAGAGCGTCACCGCGTACCTGCTCGACATCAGGCCAGAGGGATCCAGGAGCGGGATGGGGGTCGTCAGGTCGCTCGGGCGCCTCTGGCGCGCCTATCGGAGATGAGGCCCGGCAAGCCTTATAAGACCCCCGCGCAGGGGTCCCGGGGTGGCAGCCTCCCCCGATTACCGCAAGGTGTGGTCTGAGGTCGAGATGCCCTCGAGCTGGCACTGGCAGGTGATGCGGCCTGGAGCGCGGAACCGGATCCTCGCGCTCATGATGCACGCGCGCAGGCTCGTCTCCGAAGAGGCGGTGCACGTCACGGAAGTGCTTGAGGAGCTCGAGCGCACGGGGAGGGCCGAGGAGTTCGTCGAGTTCATGGCCCACCTCGCGGATATCCGCGAGCGGTTCCTCAGGGACAGGCATCTTCCTGAGGCTGCGGCGGTGCAGCAGGCGGTCGCCGAGTACGCGACGCAAGCGCGCAGGCGAGATGGCAGGCGCAGGTTCCTCGCGGGTGCGGCTGCGCTGGGAGGGGCCGCGATCCTGGCCCGCATCCTCGGCAGGGAGCTCGCGGACGCGCTCGTCGGCGATGAGGTCCCCATCCGCACCGCCGAGATGCTGTTCCCCGAGCGCACGAAGCCGCTCGCGAATCCCCGCTTCGTGAGCAT
>JAJPEB010000077.1 GCA_023252315.1 Candidatus Woesearchaeota archaeon
AAGCAGCCTCGAGCGCCCGCTCGCGCAGCTCGATGCGGCGCTGCTGCTCGGCGCCAAGCGGCTCGGCTTCTCCGACGCGCAGATCGCGACGCTCACGCGCGCGCCGGGCGCGACGAGGCACGAGCGCGAGCTCGCCGTGCGCAGGCTGCGCCAGGAGCTGCGCGTGCTGCCCGTCGTCAAGCAGATCGACACGCTCGCGGCGGAGTGGCCGTCCCGGACCAACTACCTCTACCTCACGTACAACGGCGACGAGCTGCGGGCGTCGTGCTCGGCGGCGGCGCGTACCGCATCGGGAGCAGCGTCGAGTTCGACTGGTGCTGCGTGTCCTGCGTGAACGCGCTGCGCGCGCAAGGCAAGGCGACGACCGTCATCAACTGCAACCCCGAGACCGTGAGCACGGACTACGACATCTGCGACCGCCTCTACTTCGAGGAGCTCACGTTCGAGCGCGTGATGGACATCGCGCAGCTCGAGGACCCCGAGGGCGTCGTCGTGAGCATGGGCGGCCAGACCCCGAACAACCTCGTGATGCGGCTCCACTCGGCGGGCGTGCGCATCCTCGGCACGCAGCCCGGAATGATCGACGTGGCCGAGGACCGCGAGAAGTTCTCGTCGCTGCTCGACCGCATCGGCGTCGACCAGCCCGAGTGGATGGCGGCGACGTCGCCCGAGGCAGCGAGGGAATTCGCGGCGAAGGTCGGCTATCCGGTCATCGTGCGCCCCTCCTACGTGCTCAGCGGCGCCGCGATGCGCATCGTGGGCAAGGAGGAGGAGCTCGAGCGCTGCATCAGCGACGCCGCGCAGGTCTCGCGCGAGCACCCCGTGGTCGTGAGCAAGTTCGTGGACGGGGCGAAGGAGATCGAGATGGACGCGGTCGCGCAAGACGGCGAGCTGCTCGCGTACGTGATCTCCGAGCACGTCGAGAACGCGGGCGTGCACTCGGGCGACGCGACGCTCGTCGTGCCCGCGCAGAAGCTCTACCTCGAGACCGCGCGCAGGATCAAGCGCGCGACGCGCGCGATCGCGAAGGAGCTGCGCATCGACGGCCCGTTCAACATCCAGTACCTCGCGAAGGGCAACGAGATCAAGGTCATCGAGTGCAACCTCCGGTGCTCGCGCACCTTCCCGTTCGTGTCGAAGGTGCTGCGCGTGAACCTCGTCGAGCTCGCGACGCGCGTGCTGCTCGGCGAGAGGGTCGCGCCGATCGACAAGTCCGCGTTCAGCCTCGACTACGTCGGCGTCAAGGCGCCGCAGTTCTCGTTCACGCGGCTCACGGACGCGGACCCGATCTCAGGCGTCGAGATGGCGAGCACGGGCGAGGTCGCAGCGCTCGGGGAAGAGGTCCACGACGCGTTCCTCTCCGCGCTGCGCTCGACGGGATTCGTGCCGCCGCGCGAGCGCGTGCTGCTCTCGACCGGCCCGATCGCGCAGAAGATGGAGTTCCTGCCCAGCGCGCGTGCGCTGCTCGCGATGGGACTCTCGCTGTGCGCGAGCGAGGGGACAGCGCGGTTCCTCGAGTCGCATGGCGTCCCCTGCGAGGCGCTCTTCTGGCCGCTCGACGCGCGCACGCCCAACATCTCGGACTTCCTGCGCGAGCGCAAGGTGGACATGGTCGTGAACATCCCGAAGAGCATGGACGCCGACGAGCTCGAGAACGACTACCTGGTCCGCCGCATGGCGGTCGACCTCGGCATCCCGCTCGTCACGAACCTGCAGTGCGCGATCCTGCTCGTGGGCGCGCTCGAGCGGGAGCGTGCGCACGGCGAGCCGCCGGTGAAGAGCTGGCAGGAGCACTAGGGCGCGCCGGGCCTGCGATCCCAGGAACCCATTTAAACGATGCCGCAGGCCGCATGCGCATGGCCGAGCTCGTCAGGATCTACGCCGAGGACAACAACTTCCAGCACGCGGAGGTGCTGCGCAGGAACCGGGTCAAGCGGCAGAAGAACAGGGAATTCTTCGTCGAGGGCGTCAAGCCCATCGAGCTCGCGCTGCGCAACGGGTGGCAGGTCAGCGCGTTCCTCTACTCGCGCGACCGCGCGCTCTCGGGCTGGGCGACGGGCATCCTCTCGTCCTCCCCTGCGGAGCGGCACATGGAGCTGCCGGGCGCGCTCATGGCGAAGCTGAGCGAGCGGGAGGAGCCCTCCGAGCTCATCGCGCTCGTGCGCATGCGCCCCGACGACCCCGCGCGCATCCCGCTCTCGTCGCCGTTCCTCGCGCTCGTGCTCGACAGGCCAGCGAGCCCGGGCAACATCGGCATGATCATCCGCGCGTGCGACGCGTTCGGCGCGAGCGGCGCGGTCGTGACGGGCCACGCGGCTGACGTCTACGACCCCAAGGCGGTGCGCGCGAGCGTCGGCACGCTCTTCTCGGTCCCCGTCGTGCGCATGGGATCGCACGCGCAGCTGCTCGCGTGGATCGCGCAGGCGCGCGCCCGCTTCCCCGACCTCGAGATCGTCGGCACGTCGGCGAGAGGGACGGCGTCGCTCGCGGAGCATCCGTTCGCGAGGCCCACCGTCCTCCTGCTCGGGAACGAGACCTCGGGGCTGAGCGTGCAGTACAAGGCGATGTGCGACACGCTGCTGCGCATCCCGATGCGAGGCGCCGCCTCCTCGCTCAACGTCGCGAGCGCGGCCTCGATCGCGCTCTACGAGTGGGAGCGGCGGCAGGGAAGGCGATGATCCTCTCGAGCCCGGACGCCGCGCTGGAGTACGCGAAGAGGGGGAGGGTCGAGGAGTGGGTGCACGCGTTCCTCGCGTCGGACGAGGGGAACGCGGGCCTCCTCGAGGGCCTGAGGAGGCGCGAGCGGTTCTGGATAGGCCCCGTGCTCGCTGACCTCTCCCTGCTCCGCAGAACCTGCGGCCCCGAGCCGGGCATGGAATTCGGCACGACGCGCGCGGCGTGGGACGAGCGCACGGGCGCGATCGCGAGCCGCATCTCGCGGGGATGGGAGCCTGCGCCGCTCATCGCGCACTACGAGCACGGCAGGCTCGCGATCAGGGACGGCAACCACCGCCATGAGGCGCTGCGCAAGCGAGGAGCCGCTGCGTATTGGACGATCGTATGGCACGACGAGAGAAACGAGGGAGAGGCGGTGGAAGCGATCCTCGCCGGCGACGCCCCGAAGCGGAAACTTTTATAAATCGCCTGCCTGCCTTCATTTCCAGGTGGTCCCATGAACATCATCGGCTTCAACTTCACCAAGATCGGCGCCGAGCGCAAGCGCCCCGCGGCCGGCAAGGTCAGCATCAACAACAACATCACGCTGCACGACGTCAAGCCGGCCCAGATCGGCGTGGGCGGAGGGGAGAGCCAGGCGGTGCGCGTCACGTTCACGTTCCGCAGCGAGTTCCAGCCCGAGGTCGGCACGCTGCACCTCGAGGGAGAGCTGCTCGGGATCTCGCCCCGCTCCGAGGCGGACCAGACGCTCGCGGGATGGGACAAGGACAAGAGCCTCCCGACCGGCGTCGCGCAGGTCGTGATGAACCAGATCCTCGACCGCTGCAACATCCAGGCGCTGCTGCTCGCGAAGGACCTCAACCTCCCCTCGCCGATCCCGCTCCCCAAGATCAACGCGAGCACGGCGCCCGCGCAGGCTCCAGCGGCCGACGCGAAGAAGGCGGACGCGAAGGACGACAAGAAAAAGAAGAAGTGATGCCTTCCTCATTTCCCCTCTCTTCTCTGCTCCCGCTTTCCTTTTTCCCTCTTCCCCCATGTCTTGAGCACCTTGAGCATATTCGCCCACATGAATCGTTAAATATGCCCTTACCCCTTCTCCCGCAAGCATAGGTGGTGGTAAGAATGGGCACGTGGCATACCCGTATCGTGATCGTATTCTCAATGATTGCGCTCCTCGCGCACGCCGCGAGCGCCGATCTCGTCGCCGTCTCGCAGCTCGGCTACCACCCGCAGATGTCCAAGCAGGTCGTCGTCTACACCTCGGGCTCCCCTGCCTCGTTCCAGGTCGTCGATGCGGCGAGCAGCCAGGTCATCTATTCCGGCGCACTCGCCCTCCCGCAGGACAGCAGCGGCAACCCGACCGCATGCCAAGGCGGCCAGCGCTGCCTCGTCGGCGACTTCTCGAACCTCACGCGCGAGGGCAGCTACACGGTGCGCGTGGGCACGCTCTCGTCGCCGAAGTTCCCCGTGAGCTCCGGCGTCTTCGCGGGCCTGGCGCCGACGCTGCTCGAGACGTTCGACATGATGCTCCAGCAGGGCTCGGCGTACCATCCCGACGTGCGCCGCGCGCAGAGCCCGCCGTTCCCCGCGATGGCCGACGGCAGTTTCATCATGGAGGCCGACCAGGCCGCGCTCACGCTCATCAGGATGGGCAGCGCGTACCAGCGCGACCCGTCGCTCTTCTCCACGGACAAGTACACGATCGTGGGGCCGGGGATGCCCGACCTCGCGGAGCACATGATCGTCTACGTGCGCTACCTCGAGGGCCTGCAGGACGCGGATGGCACGCTCGGCGTCGCGCAGGGGTGGAACTACGACTTCAACTGCGCGTGGGACCGCCCGGGCGACTGGAACACGCAGCCCGACCCGTGCATGAAGTTCTATTCACAGGAGAGCCGCGGCTATACCGTCCAGACGCTCCTCGCGTACCTCGAGGCGGTGCCGGCGGTGCAGGCGACGCAGGGCACGGACGCGGCGAAGCAGCTTCTCGGCCGCGCGCAGCGCACGCAGGAGTACGTGCTGCAGGCGTACGGCACTCCCGACGGCGCTGATGCCGCGTTCTACGGCGCGGCGCTCTTCCTCCTCTACGACTACACCGGCGACTCGGGCTACCTCACCAAGGCGTACGCGATGCGCCCGTCCGTGAGCACGACGCTCTCCTCCGCGCAGACCTCGGGCAACGAGCTCTACTGGGAGGAGTACGTGCGCCACAAGGACGCGCTCGCGCAGCATGGCCTCGCCTACGGCGAGCCGCCCGAGGAGTACTTCAGGGGCAAGCTCTACTTCGACTGGAAGGACGCGGGGGCCGAGCGCTCGATCGCGAACAACGGCGAGCGCGTGTTCCAGTACGACAACGATATCGCGTTCCAGAACAGCAGGTACATGCTCATCGAGGCGACGCTCGCGGCGAAGGCGACGCAGATGCTCGGCAGCGCGAGCGAGGCGTTCATCCCGCGCATCGCGGACGCGCAGCTCGCATGGCTCACCGGCATGAACTCCGTGCAGAACGGCACGGGCAACGGCACCAGGAGCTCGCGCAGCTTCATCTACGGCATCGGCAGCTTCCCGTCGCAGTTCCACTCGCGCATGGTCCCGACGGACTTCTTCACGGCGAACAGGACCTTCAGCAACGGAGCGCGCTACCCTCCGGGATGGATCGCGGGCGCGTTCGACAGCACGGACGACACCGACCGCATCTTCAACTTCAACGACGACCGCCAGAGCTGGGAGTACACGGAGACGACGAACGAGATCGTCGCCACCGCGCTCGAGGCGTCGGCGTATCTCGACGCGCGCTACAACGGGCGCGCGGCAGCGGTGCGCACCGTGCTCGGCAACGGCACGTTCGTGCCCGGCGGCGGGAGCGGCGGCAACGGGACGGGCGGCGGGAACGGCACCTGCGCGTCGAGCATCTCCCAGCTCAAGGCGACGTGCAGCGGGACGATCACGCAGGATACCCTCAACGGCGGCTGCAGGACGATCTCGTGCTCGAGCGGATCGAGCAGCGTGCAGGTGCTCGCGTGCGACAAGCCGGACAGCGCGAGCCCGCAGTACGTCGAGATGTACAAGCAGTCGCAGTCGGGCAGCACCGTGCAGGTCTGCCTCGGCAGCACGTGCATCGCGGACAACGGCTACGCGAAGGGGCCTAACTATCCCATCTGCACGAGCACGACGGGCGGCAACGGCACCGGGAACTCGACGGGGCCTGGCACGCCCCCTCCCCCGCCTAACGGCACGGGCACGAACGGCACGTGCGCCTCGAGCGCGGCGCGCATGCCCGTCACGTGCACGGGAGGGACGGTGAGCCAGGACACCTTCAACGGATGCAGGACCGTCGTGTGCGCGAACGGCGCGGACTCCCTCAAGATCCAGGCATGCGACAAGCCGGATGCGGCCTCCGCGCAGTACTTCGAGATGTACAAGCAGTCCCAGGCAGGCAGCTCGGTGAGCAGGATATGCCTCGGCAGCACGTGCATCGCGGACAACGGCTACGCGAAGAGCGCGAATTTCCCGATCTGCACCGGCAACTCCACGTCGCCGCCCCCTCCGCCCCCTCCCAACGGCACGGGCGCAGGCAACGGCACGAACGGAGGAGCCTCGGCATCGCTGCGCGTGAAGGACTGGTACCCCCAGGGGACGCACTACGTGTTCCTCTGCACCCCGAGCGGCTTCAACGCGACGGCATGGTCGTGGGCGTTCGGCGACGGCGGCACGCAGTCCACGACGACGAGCGACGTCTACCACGTC
>JAJPEB010000078.1 GCA_023252315.1 Candidatus Woesearchaeota archaeon
ACGGACTTCGACGACGAGAAGGACGAGAAGTCGCCGATGGTGATCATCTAGGCGGACGCCTTCCCTCTTTCCTTTCTTTTTCCACTCTCCATTTCTCCTCCCTGCGTCCCGCTCGCGCGCCAGGGAGATGGCGCTATGCCGCGGGCAGCGGCGGCAGCTCGTCCTTCTCGACGGGGCTCTCGCCGAGCACGCGCTCGATCCTGCCGAGGTAGAACCCGTTGAGCATCCAGCCGAGCGTGCGCTCCTTCATGCGCGCGATCGGCGAGGGCAGCTCGAGCTTGAGGAGGTAGTCCGCCGTGTTCGAGAGCCGCTGCAGCTTGCCGAGCCGCGCCTTGCGCTTGCGCTCGTACGCCTTGAGCGCGGCCGGCACGTCGCCCGCGCGCAGCTCGTGCGCGAGCACGAACGCGTCCTCCATCGCCATCGAGGCGCCCATGCCGAGCAGCGGCGAGAGCGCGTGCGCAGCGTCGCCGAGCAGCGCGACCCTCCCCTTGTGCCACCTGCGCGCGTCGATCTGGTCGTGGTCGTGGTGGAAGATATCGTTGGGATTCTCGGGCAGGCAGTCGAGCACGCCCGGCAGCACGTGCGAGAGGTCGTCGTAGTGCGCGCGCAGGTTCCTGATGCGCTCGGGGGCGGGATCGTCCGCTTCCGGCGGCGCGGACATCGCGAAGTAGCCGCACGCGTGCTGGTCGCCGTTGGTCGGGTAGATGCCGAAGACCTTGCCGTTGCCGACGACGACCTTGATCGAGGCGTCGCTCTGCCCGACCTTGGGCATCCAGATGACCCAGCTCGTCATGCCGAGGTAGCGCGGCTTCACCTGCGGGAAGAGCGCGCCGCGCGTGCCGGAGTGGATGCCGTCCGCGCCGACGACGAGGTCGAACTCGCCCGCCGTGCCGTCGCTGAACGCGACCGAGACCTTGCCGCCGTCGTCGCGCAGCGACCGCACCGTCGTGTTGAGCCGCACCTTCGCCGACCTGTTGCGCTTCTGCAGCACCTCGTGCAGGAAGCTCCTGTTGACGACGTGGATGGGGCCGTAGCGCCGTGCGATCTCGTCGAGGTCGAACCTCCCGAGCACGCGGCCCGTCGAGTCGTAGAGGACCTGCTCGGAGATGCGCACCCCCTTCTCGCGGATCGGCCCGTCCGCGCCGAGCGTCTCGAGCACCCGCAGCCCGTTGGGCCAGAGCGCGATGCCGTAGCCCGCGGCCTTCCACTCGTGCGCCTTGTCGACGATCGTCGCCTTGATGCCGTGCTCGTCGAGGCAGGCCGCGAGCGCGAGGCCCCCGATGCCGCCGCCTACGATGAGCACGTCCACGCACGCGTCCCGCGCGCGCCGCTTTTATATCGTTTGCGGGAGCGCTGGGACATGAAGAAAATACGTCTTTTCCCTAAGCGCTGCGGAGCATCTACGAGGTTTTGCGTCGGCCGGAAAGGCGCGTTTTGCGAGCCTCCTGTCCGAATCCCGGGCAGTGCTCTTTGATAAGGATTCGGCGAGGACACGCTGAACGAGGAAATGCGCGTACATGCGAGAAGGAAGAATGATGCCTCACCCTCCCTCGCCTGCGTCCAGCTGCGCCCCGGTCACGGGGAAGAGCCCGTCCGCGATCGCCTCGTAGATGCGCGAGCGCGTGAGGTCCGCGCGCGACGCGTTGTAGCGCAGGCGCCAGGTGCCGCCGGCCTGCTCCTCCGTGTAGTAGAAGTTCCACGGGTGGTCGAGCGTCATGACGTAGCCATAGACGCGCGCGTCGCCCTCCATCTCGTCGACGCTCCTGTCTCCTACGTAGTACATCGTGTACGCCTTGTGGCGCAGCAGGGCGCCGCGCACCCCGAGGTCGTGCGAGTAGTACGTGAAGTTCGCGGCGATGAGCGTGCGCTCGTACAGCCCCTGGTCGCCGTCGAGCACGCTCAGGTACGGCGCCCTGTACCCGCGCACCGTGGCGTTGAACTCCCGCTCGAGCTGCCGCTTGCCCTCGACGAGCTCTTCCCTCGCCGCCTCGGGGTCGGCCACGCCCAGGTCCGAGTGGTAGCGCGAGTGGAGCGCGATCTCGACGAGGCCGCCTGCGCTCATGCGCGCGAGGTCCTCGTGCAGCGAGGGGTCGTACGCCGAGAGCACGCCGAGGTCGCGCGTCACGACGAACTGCGTCGTCGGGATGCCCGTGCGCGTCGAGAGGTCGAGGATCTCGCGATAGCCGCGCGCGCCCGAGCTCCACGGATACGGTATGGCCTCGGGCGAGGGCTCGCCGTCCGCCGCGCTGAACCACGCGATGCTGCTCGCGTTCGCGCACTGCGCGGCGTCGCCCGGCGCGATGCCCTCGCCGAGCGTCGAGGAAGCGCACGGGCTGAGCGCGTCGGGCCCCTTGTTCGAGGCCGACACGTACCTGCCCGACTCGATGTCGAACGTGAACGCGATCTCGCCGCGGCGCTCCTTCGCGTTGAGCTCGCCCGCGAGCGCGGGCTGCGCGGCAGTGGCGGCGGTCGCGTTCGCGAGCAGCGAGGCGAGCGGCGCGCCGCGCACGGTTGCGGGGATCTCGCCCGAGAGCGCGTGCGCGTAGCAGTCGCGCGCGTCATGCGCGTCCCCCGAGAGCGCGTACGTCTTCGCGAGCGGGACGAAGTAGCTCCCCTGCGGCGAGCCGAACGCGCGCGCCTCGCAGACGAGGAACGCCATGTCGCCGAGCGAGACCGTGCGCCCTCGCGACGCGATCGCGTACTCGCGGGGGTAGCCGCGCATGCGCTCCTCGATGATGCCGCGCGCGGAGAGGTCGAGGTAGCCCTGCAGGAAATTCTCGACGAAGGACTCCTCTTCCCCGCTGATCTCGAAGAACCCGTCCGCGCGCGGGCGCAGCCTGGCCGAGGCGAACTGCTGCCCGCGGTCCTTGAGCGTGTCGCCGTCGAGCAGGAACGACCCCTCAAAGTTCGGGTCGCGCGCCTGCACGTCGTACCAGCCGTACGTGACGTTGTCCCCCCGCCGCGCGACCGTGTCGACGTCCGCCCCGCGCACGTCCTTGCCGGTCACGTGGAGCGAGGGGTCGAGCGCGAGCGTCCCCGTCGGGTCCTCGAAACTCCACTGGCCCAGCGGCAGCCGCCTCTCCTGCAGGACATAGGCGCGCGCGTCGACGCGGGGCATGAGGTTCGGCGGGAGCACGAGCGCGTCGCGGACCGGCTCGAAGCCGAAGCGGTCGATGCGCACCGTGTAGAATCCCTTCGGGAGGTAGAGCGTCGCGAACGAGGTCTCCTTGCCGTAGAGCGGGATCCAGCCGAGGCCGAGCACGGTGACGTACGCGCGCTGGGGCGCGCCGAGCGTGTTGCGCACGTCGATCGTCGACTTGAACGGGAAGAGGAGATAGACGAGGACGATGATGCCGACCCAGGCCCAGGCACGCGCGCGCATCGTGCTGGAGGGCGGCCGCCCGTTTAAATCATCTCTGGAGCGCGGAGAGCCCGCCTAGCCGAGGACCTGTTCGAGCGCGACGCTCGGATGCTCCCGGTCCAGGATCCTCACTCCGACGCTCGCCCCGCAGCGCGTCCTGATGCCGTCCGCGAGCGCGTCTGCGGCTTCCCGCAGCGCCTCGGACGAGAGCGCGCCGAGCGTCTCGAGCACGAGGCACGCGTCGCGGGTCTCGTGCGTCATGCACGTCTTTCCCGACTCGCGCCAGTTCCAGCGCCGGCACAGCACGTCGCTCTCGTCGCGGTAGATGACCTCGCCCGCCGACGCGGTCTCGGGCTGCGCGCCGTCCCCGATCGGCACGAATCGCTCCGTGCCCTGCGCGATCGCGAGCGTGATGCCGCCCTCGACCTTGCCGGTGTCGTCGCCTCCCGCAGGGACGAGGTACGCGAGCGAGACCGTATTGTAGAGGTCGACGAGCGTGCTGATCGACGGCAGCTCCTTGCCCGAGAGCACGCGGCGCGCGAGCGCCTCGACGGAGTTGCGGAACTTGTTCGGGTTCGCGCCGAACGCGACGTACGCCTCGCGCCACTCGCGCACCCTGGGATCATCCTGCAGCGCCGCCGCGTCAAGCCCCGTGTCGCGCAGCCGCCGCTCGGCCTCGCGCAGCGCCGCCACGACCTCGGGAGGCGAGGCGGGATTGCTCGCGCCGCGCACGACGACGAGCGCGAGGCGCACGCCGGGGAAGCGCTCGAGCACGTCGGGGCCTATCGCGAAGTCCATGGGGCAAGCAAATGCTTATATGGTATTTATGCTTGCCGAGACGTGCGCCCGGCATATGGGCATGGCCCGCATGGCATCCGACAGCAACATCATCCAGGTCACGGGACTCGTGAAGCGCTTCGGCGACTTCGCCGCGGTCGACGACGTGACATTCTCGGTGAGGACCGGGGAGATCTTCGCGTTCCTGGGCCCCAACGGCGCGGGCAAGACGACCACGATCAAGATGCTCACGACGCTGCTCGAGCCGACGAAGGGGAGGATCCTCATCGATGGCAAGGACGCGCAGCGCGACCGCAACGGCGTGCGCGAGAGCTTCGGGATCGTCTTCCAGGACCCGAGCACGGACGACGAGCTCACGGCGCTCGAGAACATGGACCTGCACGGCGCGCTCTACGGCATGTCGCGCGCGGAGTCGCGCGATCGCACGAAGGAGCTGCTCGAGATGGTCGAGCTGTGGGACCGCAAGTCCTCGCTCGCGAAGACGTTCTCGGGCGGGATGAAGCGCAGGCTCGAGATCGCGCGCGGGCTGCTGCACCGCCCCAAGGTCCTCTTCCTCGACGAGCCGACGGCGGGCCTCGACCCGCAGACGCGCAACCGCATGTGGGACTACCTCGCGAAGCTCAACGCGAAGGAGGGCATCACGATCTTCTTCACGACGCACTACATGGAGGAGGCCGAGAAGATCGCGCAGAAGGTCGCGATCATCGACCACGGCAAGATCATCGTGCAGGACACGCCGGCGAAGCTCAAGGCGAAGACGAAGACGAAGAGCCTCGAGGAGGCGTTCCTCTCGCTCACGGGCAAGACGATCCGCGACGAGGAGGCGGGAGCCGTCGACGCGCTGCGCATGCACCGCCGCATGTGGAGCGGAGGCCGCAAATGAGCTCCATGCGATCCCTCAAGGCGATCTACATCCTCTGGATCAGGCAGCTCAAGCGCTACTCGCGCTCGCCCGCGCGCATCGTCGGCAGCCTCGGCCAGCCGCTGCTCTTCCTCCTCGCGCTCGGCTTCGGCCTCGGGCCCGTCTTCGCGAGCGCGGGGCAGGGCAACTACTTCCAGTTCCTCGTGCCGGGCGTCGTCGCGATGAGCATCCTCTTCACGGCGGTGTTCGGCGGGATCGAGATCATCTGGGACCGCCAGTTCGGCTTCCTCAAGGAGACGCTCGTCGCTCCCGTGCCGCGCACCGCGATCATGGCGGGGCGCACGCTCGGCGGCGCCACCATCGCCGTGCTCCAGGGCGTGATCGTGCTCATCCTGGCGACGCTCTTCGGCTTCAGGCCCGACCTCGCGTCGCTCCCGCTCGCGCTGCTGTTCATGGCGCTCATCGCGGTGCTCTTCTCCGCGTTCGGCACCGCCATCGGCTCGATCGTCGAGGACATGCAGGGCTTCCCGCTCATCATGAACTTCGTGCTCATGCCGCTCTTCTTCCTCTCGGGCGCGCTCTTCCCGCTCACGGGCTTGCCGCGCGCCCTCGAGATCGTGGTGCGCATCGACCCGCTCACGTACGGCGTCGACGGCGTGCGCGCGGCGCTCACGGGCCTGCCCAGCTTCGGCATCGGGCTCGACCTCGGCGTGCTGTGCGCCGTGACCGTGGCGCTGCTCGGGCTCGGCGGCTACCTCTTCTCGCGCATCCAGGTGTGAGTGAGCGTGGCTGCTCTCGGGCTTCCGATGGCTCCTCTCGGCGCTCGCTCTCCCGGGCCTGCATGTCGCCGCCGCTCACCTCATGGCACCACTCTGGAGAAACTACAAAATTTATAAGCAATGGCCGCATCCTGGCGCCATGACACTCAGGTCAGCGCTCCTCGTCTCGTCGCTCACCGCGCTCGTCGCATTCTCGGACGGCTACGCCCCTGCGCACTTGAGGACGGCGGACGTCAACGGCGACGGCGTGCCCGACGCACTCGAGCTCTCGAGCAACCTCTACCCCCACCTCGACAGCAGGAGGGCGAACAACTGGTATGCGCTCCATATGTCGCCGAGCGTCACCGTGGCCTGCAGGGCGGAGATCCAGACGGACGGCCCCTATGGTGGAAGCTGCGGCAGGCGGTCGATCGAGCTCCCCATGCAGGTGTATGGATTCGATATCTCCTCAGACGGAGGTGTGCCTGTACTGCGCATCGACGGCTGCGTGGACCGCAATGGATTCCGCACGACCGGCACGTTCCTTGTGCGCGATCCCTACGGCCGATCGGGG
>JAJPEB010000079.1 GCA_023252315.1 Candidatus Woesearchaeota archaeon
TCGAGCGGAGTGCCGCGCGCAACAGAGGCACGCCCAGGGGGAAGATCGAGAGCGATATCCGCGGCCTGCTCGGCAACCTCGACGATGTCTGCAAGGCCGAATACCGGCAGCAGGAGGAAGTCGAGCTCTCCGATCCGCTGATCGGGAGCCTGTCCATAGACAAGCGCAAGAAGGCAGCATAGCCTGCCCCGGGGATACGCGCCTCGCTCACAGCCGCACCTTCTCGCTCACGACGACAAGCCAGAACGAGAGCGGCGTGACCACGAGCACGAGCCCTGCCGCCGCGATGAGGAACGTGACCTTGAAGGGGAACGTGTTCGCGATCCACGACAGCGCGGGCACGAGCAGCAGGTAGGGGATCGCGAGCGCGAACGCCTGCGCGCGGAAGTAGTCGTGGCGAGCGTCGTCCGCGAGCAGCTTGCGCGCGAGCAGCCCCTGCGCGAAGCCCACGATCGCGCCGCCGACCACGCTCAGGCACATCGCGGCCGCGATCGCGGCGACGTTCGCGTTCCACGCGAGCACGAGCGGCAGGATCGCGAGCAGCAGCGTGCCGAAGACGAGCGTGGGCGCGAGGCCGATGCTGCGGTGCACGCGCTGCGTGAAGTAGGGGCCCGCGAAGCTCGCGAGCACCGCGATCGCGTACACGACGCTGAGCGCGAGGAAGGGCATCTCGTAGCGCTGCGCGAAGATCTTGTAGATCGCGATGCCCGAGTACGCGGTGACGAGGAACTGCATGAGGCCCGACACGATCGCCGAGAGGGTGAGCAGCGCCACGTACCTGTTCTGCCAGAGGATGCCGCTCGTGCGGCGCACGGTCCCCATGTGCTCGCGCAGGAACGCGAGGAAGGGGTACGTGCCCCCCTCGCGGCTGTCGTCGACGAAGCTCGTGACGTAGCCCGACGCGATGAACGAGAGCGCGGTGAGCTCGAACGCGAAGAGGTAGCCTTGCGCGCGCAGCGAGAACGCGCGCCCGAAGGCGTGCACAGTCCATACGACGCCGCCCATGGGGAACGCGTCGAGGAGCAGGCCCGTGAGCAGCAGGCTCGCGACGGTGAGCGCCACGCCCCAGCGCACCATGAAGCGCAGCGGCGCGGACATGCGCTCGCGGCGGATGATGTCGCGCATGAACTGCTGGTACAGGTCGCCGTACGCGACGACGCCCACGGTGCCGGCGAGGAACGCGATCGAGAAGAGCCACACCGCCCCGATATTGAGCGCGAACGCGAGGACGAGGAAGCTGAAGCCGAACGCGACGCCTGCCGCCGAGATCGCGCGCTTGGAGAAGCGGTGCAGCTTCGCGCATTCCTGCAGGAGCGCGCTCCACACCGCGCTGAGCACGAGCTTCGCGCCGTTGAGCAGGCCGATGAGGAGCAGGATGTAGGGCGACGCCTGGGCGCTGAGGTAGAAGAGGATGTTCACGAACTGCGGCGTCGCCGCGCCGTAGCCGATGCGGTCGAGCGCGTCGCGCACGGCGAGCAGGCGCGAGTTGCGCGCGTCTTGCGCCGCGCGCGCGTTCGCGGCGAGCGGGATGTCCGCGGGCGCCGAAGGCTGCAGGTCGCCGCCCGCTGCCGCGGGCACGCCTGCCTCGCCGCGCACATCACGTCCCACTCCTCACCTCACCGCGTGCGCCCTCCTCGGGGATGTTTATAAATATATCTGGATGGGCGACGGATGCGGCGCCGCGCTCAGCCCTTCCCTGAGCCGCCGTACGAGACGACGCGTACCTTCTCCTCCGTCACGAGCGCTCCCGCGGCAGCGGCGGCGACGAGCGGCCTGATGCGCGCGATCCTCTCCTCCGTATCGACGATCTCGACCACGAGGGGCAGGTCGAGCGAGAGGCGCTCGATGCGCTCCGTGCGCAGCCTGCCCGCGCGCCCGTACCCCTCGACGCCGCGCAGCACCGTGACGCCCGCGATGCCCTCCTCGCGCAGCATCTGCATCAGGTGGCGATGCGTGCGCGCGCCGTCGTGCATATCCGATTCTCCCAGGTAGACGCGCAGCAGGAGCGCGACGGATCCCTCGTTCATGCGATGCCTCCGAGCCGCAGGGCGGCTAGCTGTCCAAGATAGACCCCGAGCAGCGTGAGCGCGAGCGTCCCGAGCACGTTGAGCCCGAAGAAGAGGTATTCGCGCTGCAAGAGCAGGCGGAACGACTCGTAGCTGAAAGACGACATGGTCGTGAAGCCGCCGATGACGCCGACGGCGAGGAAGATCCTCGTCTCCTGCGAGAAGGCGCCGCGGTACTCCGCGAGGAACATGACGAGGCTCATGGCGAAGCTCCCGATCGCGTTCACGGCGAGCGTGCCTGCGGGGAACGCGGAGATGCTCCCCTGCACCCAGCCGCTGAGGAGGTAGCGCGCCACCGCGCCGAGGAATCCGCCGATGCCGACGAGCAGCCAGATGTACATCCTGCCACCTCGATGGTAGAAGTCATCGGCATTCGGTGCGGTTCTGGGCCCGGCCCAAGGCGGACTTCATCGCCTGCCCGTGGCGCGGCTGCGGTGCCTCTTAATGCTTCCGGTGCCAGCCCTCAGCAAGAGCGCATATGGCATTGCCCCGATGCCCTTGTCGCAGGGGTGGATTATAGCCGATGCGCCACGACGGCATCCATCGTAGGAGGTGGACTCATGGCGATGGAGAACCTGAAGGAGCTGTTCGAGCACGAGCTCAAGGACATGTATTTCGCGGAGAAGCACCTGGTGGCCGCGCTCGACAAGTCGGCGAAGGAGGCGACGGACCCCGAGCTCAAGGAGGCGTTCTCGTCCCACATGAAGGAGACGAAGGACCACTGCGAGCGCATCGAGAAGGTCTTCAAGATGATGGACAAGTCGCCGCGCGCGGCGACGTGCGATGGCGTGATGGGACTGCTCAAGGAGAAGGAGGGCTTCAAGAAGGAGAAGCCCTCGAGCGAGATCAAGGACCTCTTCGACGCGACGGCGGCGATCAAGGTCGAGCGCTACGAGATCAGCGGCTACGAGGCCCTCATCCGCATGGCGCGCGAGCTGGGCATGGACTCCGCGGCGGACCTGTTCGAGAAGACGCTCGAGGAGGAGCGCACCGCGCTCCAGACGCTCGAGTCGTTCTCCGAGGACTACGACCTGACCGCGCTCGCGGCGATGTCGGAGGCGTGAGCCGAGAGGAGTTCTTCTTTTCTCTTTTCCTAGTATTCTGATCTTGCGCACACGTGCCTTCGCTCGTCCCATTTCCTAAGGTTCGAAAACCCTTCGGATCTTCTTCCCGACCCAAGAAAAAGCAGTGCGGAATAAGAAAAAATACCGCCTGACCGGACCAGGCGGCAGCCCTCCTCCCCATGACCTGAGAGTCGAGCTGACGGCGGCGCCGAGGGGGCACCGACGGGTGATGAAGCTCTGTTATAGCGAAGGAGGAGGGCACCCCTCGTTCTTTAGGCTTTTGGAAACTGTCGAGGAGTGGGCAACAATTATAAACCGCCCTGCCGGAGGCCCCCCCATGGGCCTTTTCTTCAACAGGCAGGGGAAGATCGTGCGCGCATGGACGTTCGATGCGCGCGCGCCGATCGTGATCCCCGCGACCGTGGCCGACCTCGGCGACGGCAGGCGCAGCGTGCTCGTCGGCACGAAGGACGGCAGGCTGCTCTGCCTCGACGAGCGTGGCGCGCAGCGCTGGTCCTACGCGACGCAAGAGCGCCTCTCGGAGACGGAGTCGTTCTTCGTGGACGCGGGCACCGTGCACGCGATCAGCTCGGCCCCGCTCGTCGCCGACGTCGACAACGACGGGAAGATGGAGATCGTCTTCGGCACGCAGCGCGGCGCGCTCCACTGCGTGTCCGCAGCCGGCAAGCCGCTATGGAAGCACGAGTGCGGCGGCGCCGTGCGCGCGCAGGCGCTCGCGGACGACATCAACTCGGACGCGATGCCCGAGGTGCTCGTCGGCAGCGCGAACGGCAAGCTCACCGCGCTCAGCGGCATGGGCAAGCTCCTCTTCGAGTTCATGACGCCCGCGCCCGTCGAGTCCGTGCCGTGCGTGCTCAAGGGGAAGGGGCGCACGCTCATCCTCTTCGGCGACAGCGCGGGCAAGCTGCGCGCGATCACGCCCGCGCAGGAGGTCGTGTGGACGCTCGACCTCAAGGGCAAGATCACCGCCGCCCCCGCGCGCCTGAGCACGCAGGAGGAGGAGCGCTTCGTCGTCGGCACGCACGCGGGCAGCGTGTGGTGCGTGAGCGAGCACGGGGAGATCGTGTGGGAGTTCCGCACGCAGGGCAGCGTCTACGGCAAGGCGAACGTCGCGGACATCGACGGCGACGGGAAGATGGAGATCGTCTTCGGCAGCTGCGACAACACTATCTATGCGATCACGCAGGGCGGCCAGCGCATCTGGAGCTACGAGACGGACTTCTGGGTCATCGACACGCCGATCGTGGCAGACATCAACGGCGACGGCAGGATGGAGGTCGTGGCGGGCAGCTTCGACCACAGCGTGTACGTGCTCGACAGCGAGGGGGAGTACATGATGGACTACGTGCCCGGCATCGCGGGCATCGTGAGCCAGGCGGGCCACTACGCGCCGATCCTCACGAGCGAGCCGGGCGAGCAGGCGGGCAAGCGGCTGCACCAGATACGCATGGACGACATCGTGCTCGGGTGCTCGCTCCTCGAGGCGGACGGGCGCGCGGAGGTCGTCGTGAGCACGAAGGACGGCCACGTGGCGACGCTCGTGCATGAGAAGTAGTTTTTACACAACGGCCTTTAGTACCATCGCCGCCAGATAGCTCACAAGAATAAATACGAAGAGAGTTATGAGCACTTTTCCCAAGTCAAATTCTTTTCTTTTCTTCCACTCAAGCCATGAACTGAGGGAGGCCGCAAAAAAACTCATAATAACTGGATACCATGTTGAAAGCCAAAAATTATCCCGTTCTAGATTCGCACGATTAGCTTCACATACAGTTATTTCTGAAGAATTTTGGGTTTGCTGGATTTGAGAATTGGATATTCCTTGGGCGAAGTTGCCGGTATTAATCCCAGAAAAGCTGTTAATTTGCATGGTAGGAAGCTGGATCAATTCGTCATTCCACCGATAGTCATACCCACTAATATCCAGATGATTCTCTCCACAGGTCAATATCCTCAGTCCACGCCGCTCGGCGCCTATACAAACGCTTCCACTTTCACTAGCGTGACATTCTGCAAAAGGCTCAATACCAGCATAGAGACTCAAAATCTGTTTCACGTAAGATTGGTTGTAAGGCCACGAGAAATGGTCTATGGGAGAGTTGTTAGAATCAGCCAAATAGAGCACACTTATGTTCTTTCCTTGACAATCTTTGAATATTATATCTGAAGCGTGGGTGAGGAATTCGTCACTTTTCGCAGAGAACGCCTGAATAGGAAGAAGCGCCAGTACAAGAACGAGGATTAAGACGATTTTCACCACCTCGCAGAAGAAAGGACAGTTATAATAGTTGCTCTCAACCACCTAAGAGCATATTTCAGAATAGATGCGAACGAGTCTGAGCATCTCCGCACAACCTTTAAATACCCCCGCGCGCATGGCCGAGAGCGAGAGGTGAGGAATATAGTGGCAAAGCTCGTCCAGGACAAGCACGAGATCAAGCGCGTCCGGACCTACATCAACGGGCTCGACGAGAACATCCAGGGCGGCATCCCGCAGGGCCATCTCACGCTCATCTCCGGCGCCGCCGGCACGATGAAGTCGTCCGTCTCGTTCAACATCCTCTACCACGAGGCGGTGTCGGGCAATAGCGGCCTCTACGTGAGCCTCGAGCAGTCGGCCGACTCGCTCGTGACCCACATGATCAACATGGACTACGACTTCTCGCGCATCAACCTCGTCATCGTGCGGGAGCTCGCGGAGCTCGCGTCGAAGATCCAGGACGCGGGCAAGCAGGGCAAGGGCAGCCTCTTCATCGTCGACATGGGCTGCATCCGCAAGGAGATCCGCGACATCACGACGGACAACAACCGCTCGTGGCTCAACGTCGTGAAGAACGTCGTCAAGAAGGTCGCGACCGAGGGCAACGCGAAGCTCTTCGTGCTCGACTCGCTCTCCGCGCTCTACGTGCTCACGAGGCTCGAGAACCCGCGCATCGAGCTGTTCATGATCTTCGAGTTCCTGCGCGACCTCGAGATCACGAGCTTCCTCATCTCCGAGATGCCGCTCGACGGCAGCAAGTTCTCCGAGTACGAGATCGAGGACTTCCTCTCCGACGCCATCATCGTCATCAAGCTCACGCCGTTCCGCAGGCAGGTCGTGCGCGAGATCTCCGTCGT
>JAJPEB010000080.1 GCA_023252315.1 Candidatus Woesearchaeota archaeon
CACGGGCATTCTGTCGAGGATGACGAGTAGGGGCCTTCCCGACCCGCATATTTTTAACTCCCCGCGCCAGCGGTCTGCGCATGCACTTCCCCGACTACCGCGGCGGCAGCCTCGTGAACCTCATGTCGTCGATCGCGGCGGCGTCGGGCACGAGGACGCGCTACCCGCAGCTCAAGGCGCTGCGCGCCAAAGAGCTCGACCACCGCAACGTCGTGCTGCTGCTCGTCGACGGGCTCGGCTACGAGTTCGCGCGCGCGAACGCGACGCTGCTCGCCCCGCATCTGAGGGGAAGCATGACCTCCGTCTTCCCGTCCACGACCGCGGCGTGCGTCACGAGCCTGCTCACCGGGGAGGCGCCGCAGCAGCACGGCATCACGGGATGGTTCATGCACGCGAGGGAGCTCGCGGGCGTGACGGTGCCGCTGCACTGCGCGCCGCGCGTAGGCAATGCGACGTTCGCGCAGCTCGGCATCCCGCTCGAGCGGGTCTACGGCGCGGCTCCGCTCGCGCTGCGGATGAAGCGGGAGGCGTACGCGATCATCGGCGAGGACCTGCTCGCGTCGCCGTACAACGACGCGTTCCTGCGTGGGTCGAAGGCGCTCGCGTACACGACGCCCGATGGCCTCTTCCGGCAGGTGCGCCGCGCTGTCACGTCGTCGCGCAGGCGCAAGTACGTCTACGCGTACTGGCCGATGCTCGACGCGCTCGGCCACGCGTTCGGGTGCGGAAGCGACGTGTTCCGCGACCACTTCCGCGCGCTCGAGGCCCGCATCTCGCGCCTCATCGCGTCGCTCGCGGGCACGGATACCTTGCTCATCGTGACGGGCGACCACGGCATGGTCGACGCGGGCAGGCACGACGTCGTCTGGGTGCACGAGCACCCGCAGCTCGAGGACGCGCTCACGCTGCCGCTATGCGGGGAGCCTCGGGCCGCGTACTGCTACGTGCGCCCCGCGAGGGCGAAGGCGTTCGAGGGCTACGTCCGCGCGCAGCTCTCGCACGCGTGCACGCTCGTGCGCAGCGACGCGCTCATCGCGCGAGGCGCGTTCGGCCTCGGCAAGGCGCATCCCCTCCTCGCGCACCGCGTCGGCGACTACGTGCTGCTCATGAAGGGCAGCCATATCGTGCGCAACGTGGTGCTCGGCGAGGCGCCCGTGTGGCACCGAGGCAACCACGGAGGCGTGAGCCGCGAGGAGATGCTCGTGCCGCTGATAGTGGCGAGAGCATAGCCAGGCCTGACTATGCGGACATAGGGACCTACGAAGAAGGAAACCCCGCGCTTCCGAGCGTCACCTTTTAATAGGGGGCGGCTCCACTCGGGCGCAATGGTCTCCGGATTCCAGTCGATCGTCGACACGGTGCTCACGCCCGTCTTCGGGTGGCTGCTGCGCATCCCGTCCATCGTCGCGATCCTCTTCCTCTCGCTGCTCCTCGGCCTCGTGAGCACGCTGCTGCAGAAGTACCTGACGGACCAGGCGAAGATGCGCAGGCTCAAGGACGACACGAAGAAGCTGCAGAAGCAGATGAAGGACGCGCAGAAGAAGGGCGAGCACGACAAGATGCTCAAGGCCCAGCAGAAGATGATGCCCATCCAGATGGACCTGCTGCGCGAGAGCTTCAAGCCGCTGCTGTGGACGATGGTCCCGTTCCTGCTCATCTTCTTCTGGCTCTCGGTGCACTTCGCGTTCCTGCCCGTCGAGCCGGGCGTGCCGTTCACGGTCACGGCGGCGTTCGAGGACGGCGTGTCCGGCAACGCGACGCTCTCCGTGCCCGAGGGATTCACGGTCGACGAGCCGACGAAGGCGATCTCGAACGGCGCGGCGGTGTGGACGGTCAAGGGCCCCGAGGGCGAGCACGACCTCACGCTCCACTACGCGGGCGCGGACTTCACGCGCTCGGTCCTCGTCACGCATGAGCGCGAGTACCTGCCGCCCGTGCAGCAGCTCCACGGCTCCGTGCAGTCGATCACGATCGGCAACGCGAAGCTGCTCCCGCTCGGGCCCGGCTTCAACCTCTTCGGCTGGCAGCCGAGCTGGATCTTCTACTACATCATCCTGAGCATCCCGATCTCCCTGGGGCTCAAGAAGCTCCTGCGGGTCGTCTGATGCCCGCCTCGCGCAAGGCCGCGATGGTGCGTGCCGCGCGCGCGGCGGGGGACATCATCCGCGCGCGCTTCGGCCGCGCCCATCTCAAGGAGCGCAAGGCGGACAAGAGCATCGTGACCGAGGTCGACCGGCGCGCGGAGGAGGAGATCATCCGCATCCTCACGCGCGACTTCCCGTACCGGGTCATCGCGGAGGAGTCGGGAGCGCGCGGCGCCGAATCCGAGTACACATGGGTCATCGACCCGCTCGACGGCACGTCGAACTTCACGCGCGGCATCCCGCTCTTCTGCACGTCGATCGCGCTGCTCAGGGGGGGCGAGGCGTGCATGGGCGTGATCTACCACCCCATCACGGACGAGCTCTTCTTCGCGGGCGAGACGGGAGAGGCGACGCTCAACGGCCGCCCCGTGCGCGCCGCGCGCGCCGCGCAGCCCAAGTCGTACATCTTCCACGACGCGCTGCACGCGTCGGCAGACATCGGCGAGTTCTTCTCGCGCATCACGCCCGTCTTCTCGGGCGAGAAGCGCAGCGAGCGCAACATCGGCACGTCTGCGCTCGCGCTCGCGTACGTCGCGTCGTGCAAGGGCGACGCGTTCATCGGCTACGGGCAGGAGCTGTGGGACGTCGCGGCGGCGCTGCTCATCTGCGGGCGCGCGGGCCTCACGGTGACGGACTGGGAAGGCAGGCCCTGGCGTCGGGGGGCGTCGGGGCTGCTCGTCGCGGACGCGGGGCTGCACCGTACGCTCGTGCGGCTGTTGCGCAAGAGAGAGGGCGACGGTCAGCGGGGCGCGAGCAGGTAGCCCGCGCGCTTGCCGATCTCCGCCTGGCAGACGACATCGAAATCCTTGAAGCAGAGCGGGACGCCGAGCTCGAACATCACGCATACCCTGCCGTCCGGGGAGAGCAGCGGGCGCAGCCCGGAGAGGATGTCCGACACCGCCTCGCACTGGATGTCGCGCCCTTTGCCGTCGACGAGACGGGACTCGTGCGAATACGGGGGATCGGTGAAGATGAGGTCGATCCCGCCGCCGGTCTGCGCCATCGCATGCTCGGCGTGGAATGCGTTCGCCTGGAACACGTGGTAGGGCGCGGGCTCGAACTCGGCAGTGTGGATGATGCGGCCGAGCGCTCTCGCCATGTCCGCATGGGTCGCCTTCGTCTCAGGTCCTCTGGCCCCGCTGCGCCTCTCGCGCCGGTAGCCGGAGTCGAGCCGATACTGGGTGTCGAGCTGGCGCGCCCTCGCGTTGAGCGCGGCGGGGTTGCTCACGATCTCGAGGTTCCTGCGCGCGGTCTCGACCGCGGCGCCGCTGATGTCGGAGCCGTACAGGTAGGCGACCTCGTGAGAGTGAAGCGCTTGCACCGTCGAGAGCCCCACGCCGTTGCCTGCGAAGGGGTCGTACAGTCGCCACGGATTGTCCGCCTTCGCCCTGTGCCTCGCCTTCGAGAACATCTGGTCGGCGACGTAGGGCGAGAAGTTGGGCGTCTCGGGGTTCTTGCGCAGCACGCCTCCTGGCGAGAGGAGGTTGTAGTCGAACTGCCGTCGCATGCGGTGGCCGCTTGGGGGCCTGTTAATAAATCTTGCGTTATTTACTACTTAAAAGTACTAACTATTTCTGCATTTTTCGCTGAAGCACGGCTTGGCGGGTCCGGGGCTTCCGTCGCCACCCCAGCACAACCTTTATAAAACCACTGGAGTTCCTGCGTCCCGCTATGGTCAGCGGCAGGTTCAAGTCACGCACATACGCGCGCTCGCAGGTGCGCACGCCCGGCGGCGGGAACGTCCTCAGGCATACGCTGCGCAAGCCGAAGAAGGCGCACTGCGCGTCCTGCGGCAACGTGCTCGCGGGCGTCGCGCGCGGCAGGCCCGCCCAGCTCAAGAAGCTCTCGAAGACGCAGCGGGTGCCCACGCGCCCGTACGCGGGCACGCTGTGCAGCCCGTGCTCGCGCAAGAAGCTGATCGAGAAGGCCAGGCAGCAGCAGGCATAAGGCCCACTCGCTCACCGCGGCGACGCGTGAGGATCTGGAGTGGAGCGGCAGGTGGAACGATGTTCAAGGTAGGGGATGTATGTGTCAAGATCGCAGGCCGTGACGCGGGCAAGACGTGCGTCGTCGTGGACACGCTCGAGAGCGGGCTCGTCCTCGTCGAGGGCGCGACCCGCAGGCGCAAGTGCAACACGCGTCACCTCGAGCCCACGGGCAAGAGCCTCGACGTGAAGAAGGGCGCCTCGCACGAGGCCGTCATGAAGGCGCTCGGCCTCGAGCCCGTGCAGCGCAAGCCGAAGAAGGCGGGCGAGAAGCCGCGCGTGCAGCGCAAGGCGACCGCGAGCGGCGCTCCGGGCACGCAGGAGCGCAAGGCGCCCAAGAAGGGCGCGGCCGGCAAGGCGGCAAAGCCCAAGGCGGAGCCCGCAGGCGAGAAGCCCGCGAAGGCCGCGCCGAAGAAAGCGGCGAAGAGGCCCGCCGACGCGCAGGAGTGAGGCGCTTTCCCTTTTCCTCCTTCATCCTTCTCTTCCGTGCTCTCGCGGAGATCGTCGCGCCCGTCGATTGCGGATCCTCCCGCATCCGCAGCCAGGCCGTTCGTGCTCAGCATGGCCCTTTCCAGCGGTACGCATTCCCCAGCCCCGCATCCCTGATCCCCGGGCGCGAGCTCACCCATTCGTAGACGGGACACTCCCTGCATGCGCTCGGATACGCGCCTGCGCCCTCGTCGTACCCTAGGCATCCCCCGTTCGGGCCGCGCACGATGCAGTACGGCGATGGATCTTCCCGCACGAGCAGGGGAAGCGGATCGCCTCCCCTGAGCCTCGTCCCGATGCTGACCTGGTTCTTGTGGAGCCTCCTCCCGTCGGTGGGCTTCCTCACGTAGCCCCTGCCGGTATCGATGACTCCTGCGATGTCTCCTGCCTCTTGCCTTGCCATGATGCGCCTCCTGTGGCGTGTAGCGAAGTATGATGTCGGTGATCGAAGACGGAAGGCGAGCTCGCGCGGGACGGAGCGTCGCCGATGATTGGGTGGGGGTGTGGTCGGTGCTACGCACCGAAGGAGAACGCGAACACGACGAACGAGACCTGCGATCCAGACGAACGTGCCGTGCGCATGCGTCGAGAGAGCATGCGAGGATATTTAACAGTTTCCCCTGCGAAACCTTTTTCAACTCCCTTCCCCGACGCACCGCATGGACGAATTCCGACGGCTCTCCCTCGCGCTGCGCCAGTCCCTCGAGCATCTCCCGCTCCTCGGCGTGCTCGTGCTCGAGTTCGCGTCGCTCTTCATCGTCTCGTTCCTCTTCTCGCTCGCGGGCTTCGCGTTCCAGCGGATGCAGGGCGTCATCGTCGCGCTCATGATCGCGCAGCTGGTCGCGCTCATCGCGGGCGACGCCTTCTTCAAGGCAGGGCTCTCGGGCATGGCTCGTGACGTCGTGCGCGAGGAGCCGTCAGGGATCCGCGGCTTCCTGCCGAGCGCGCGCGGCTACTGGTCGCGCTTCTTCGCCTACCTCTTCGCGCGCGCGGCGCTGTGCGTCGCGGCCCTCGTGCCATTCCTCGTCGTGACCGCCCTCTCGCCCGCGCAGGGGCTCAGCGTGGCGCAGGGCGTGCTCCTCATCGCGGGCATCGTGCTCATCGCCCTCATCGCGCTCTTCTGGCTGCTCTGGACCGAGGCCGTGATCGTATGGGAGGGCCTGGGACCGCTCGCCGCGATGGGGCGCTCCGCGCGACTCGCGCACGCGAGGGCGTCGCTCACGCTGCGCGCGATGCTCGTGTGCGCGCTCATCCTGCTCGCAGCGCTCGCGCTCGGGCTGCTCGTGAACGTGCCGTACCAGGCGGCGTTCGCGCCCAACCCCGCGGCCGAGCCGTCCGCGCCCGCGCTCGCGCTGGGGGCAGCGCTCGACATCGTGACGTCGGTCGTCTTCGCGTACGCGCTCGTCGTCCTCACCCTCTTCGTGTTCGGGACGTACGAGGGCATGCAGGGAGCGGGGCGATCCGGTGTCGTGGCCGCCGCGGACGCCGTGCGCAAGAAGGCGGCGCGCAGGAAATGACTATCTCTTCCTTGGCCTCGCGCTCGCTCCTGCCCAGAGGAT
>JAJPEB010000081.1 GCA_023252315.1 Candidatus Woesearchaeota archaeon
AGTGGATCGCGTCGTACGGGCAGTTCTTGATGCAGTTGCCGCACAGGATGCAGTGCCGGTTGCTCTCCGTGTGCCCGAGCTGCGGGACGTTGAGGTACATGGGGCAGCCGTCGGAGTTGATGAGGGGCTTGCGCAGGTGCGTGACGTTGCCGGGCGGCGTGCGCGTGGACGAGACGCACCACTGGCCCTTGCAGTCCCTGCACTTCGTGCGGTCGGTCTTGAGCCCGAGCACCGCGAGCCTGCCGAAGAGGTGCGGCAGCGCGCCCACGAAGCAGAAGCTGCGGCAGAACGTCCTGCGCGGGAGCATCGCGCCGACGAGGAACGCGAAGACGAAGAAGAAGAGCACGAACTCGACGGACATGATGATGCTGTTCGTGATGTTGAGCGCGTCGTGCAGGTAGCCGAGCGTGAGGAACGTCGCGAACCCCATGAAGACGAACTTCGTGATCGAGATCGGCTTCGCCTCGCGACCGCGGCGCAGCTTCTTGCCGACCCAGTTGCCGATGTCCGTCACGAGCCCGAACGGGCAGAAGCCGCCGCACCAGATCCTGCGGAAGACGATGATCGTGAGGATGAAGAGCGGCCACCACAGGACCCACGTCGCGTTCACGAAGAGGTCGCGGTCGTTGTGCCACCCGAGCGCGTTCACGATCGGCTTGACGACGGGGAGCGACGAGACCTGCGGCACGGGCACGCCCATCGCGAAGAGGATCATGGGCACGACGCCGAGCAGGAGCAGCAGCATGACGACGAACGGGAACGGGTGCCAGCCGAAGGCGTTGACGCGGTAGATCCACTGGAAGGGATAGAGCTTCTTGCCCTTGCCGAAGCCCGTGTCGAGCTTGGGCCCCTTGACGCCGGGCGGGAGCGGAGTGCCGTCGTAGCCGATCTCGACGAGCTGGAGCTGGGACTTGACGGAAGGGCTGGTGGCCGTCGAGAGTGCGGGCGTCTCGTCCATCTAGCATGCACCTCGGACCACTACAGAGTGCTGCGGCGCATCCAAGCGGTCTTGCGTCGGCACGGGGCTCCGCCAGCCGGCCGCTCGGAAATGCGTCACATTTCCGGCGCCCGGGAATCTCCGAGATTTCCCAGGCTCCTGGCTGTACGCCAAGGCAGCACTCCCAGAGAAGCACAGGAGAGTTCGGAAAGCAATGGACGACGATACCGCAATCGGAACGGTCGCGTGTCCCAGAGCAGTACCTGAGAATTCGCAAACAGGGCCAGGAGTGCATTCGGAGATCGTCCCGGTCGGAACAGGACCTGAGAGGAGACCATCGAGGGAGGGAGCGTCGCGTCGCATCTACAGCACCCCCATGCGCACGCCGATGAGCACGCCCGCGATCGCGACGGCGCTGAAGACGAGGAAGAGCGGCCCCACGGTGCGCTGCTCGATGTCGAGCGCGTGCATGCTCTGGCCCATGTACTGGCCGTCGTCGTACCAGTCGACGAAGACGCGGTAGCTGCCCGCTCGGTCGATGACGACGCTCGAGTTGAAGCTGCGCGGCTCTCCCGTGGGCCGCATCCACGTCTCGTTGAGCAGCAGCCAGTCGGGGCTCCTGTACGGCTCGCCCCCGTACCAGCCGTAGGTCGTGTCGTCCTCGTAGACGGAGATGAGCGCCGTGACGTTGCCCGGGATGTCGCCGCCGGGGTGCTCGACGTGGGCCGAGAAGGCGACGACGTCGCCCACGACCGGCTGCCTCGGCGCGGTCGTGTACGCCTCCTCCCAGATGTGCCCGACGTACGCGTACTCGACGATGGGGTTCTTGTGCGCCGACGCGAAAGGCAGCGCGACAAGCAGGATGGCTAGCGCTGCCAGAAGTCCCCACCTCTCACCCATGCGCTCGACTTCCGAGGGGGAGTTTATAAAAGTAGCGACGGAGGAGCGATAGCCGCCCGCATCCCGTTCCCCACGAAAACGTGATAAATACGGCACCGCATCCACGCCGCGATGGCGCCTCCGCGACGGATCGGGCATCTTCCCGCGCTCGCCGCGGGAGCGCTGCTCGGCGCCGGGCTCGCGGCGTACGGGCTCCTCTCCTACGACACGCACGTGACGAGGGAGCGCTACGGCATCCCGCAGGCGCAGGCGCGCGTGGAGCGGGCGCAAGGGAAGCTCGCGGACTGCCGCTCGACGGAATACCAGCTCGCGTCGCTCCCGCATGCGCACGGCGGGGGCGGCATGTGCGGGGATCTCGAGCGCGACGTGCGCGATGCGGAGGCGGAGCTCGGGCGCAGGGAAGGGAAGATGAAGTCTTCCAGGCCCGCGTATTTCGCGTATACGGTGTTCTAGGAAGGCGTTTAAGGGCAATTACTTTTGAACTCAAGACCGGAGGGGCATCACGAAATCCGACCAGTCCTCCAGAATCTCCTACAGCACATTTTGTTGCCCCTAAACAATAGTTAAATTATTTAAATAGAGTTGATTTTCCCACAACATGGATTATCCGCCAATACTCCTGACAGGGCCTACGACGGGAGGAAAGACCAGTCTTGCACTGGAGCTCGCAGACCGCATAGGAGGAGAGCTCGTGAGTGCAGACATGTTTCACCTGATCTCAGGCTTTCCGCTCAGCACAGGTCTATCCGACCTTCTCAATGCGCCCCATCCGCGGATTCATCTTTATGAGAGCATCCATCCGACTGAGCCGCTCATGGAACCGATCGAATACGGATGCCTTGCGACGAGGACCTGCGCTCAGATAGGAGCTAGAGGCAGCGCTCCTATCCTCGAGGGATGCAGTCTTGAGTACGCGCAGTTTCTCAGCAGATATAGCTGCGGTAGAGGACTTGAAGACCTTCGAGTCTTCTCTCTGACTGCAAGCCCTGCATTCGACTTAGGAAGCAGGTTGGGGAAGAGAATCGATACCCTCATTGCACAAGGACTTCTCGAAGAGGTCCAAAAAGGCATAGAAGCAGGCTATCAAGACACCCCCATCATGAAAACTACAATTATTCGGGAGATGTCACACTACATGCACGGACGGCAGAGCCTCGCCCATGCGAAACGCACAATAATCACACAACTATGCAGCTATGCGGAGAGGGACCGGAAAGGATTCTTGCGTATGAAAGGAGCGACGCAACTTGAAATAGACCCCGCCAGATCGCGGGAGAGCACATCAACCATCCTCAAATACGCAGCGCAAAGAGAGAGAACTCCAGCAGTCAGTGCAGACTCTCCCCGTGGCGAAATACGCTCGCCTATTTTTTCCGCGTCTCAGTGAGGAAAGACGTCCGCAACCCTTAAAAACCGCCCCCAGCCACCCGCGGGCCACAAGGGGGGAATTCCAATGCTGTCGACCGTCTATGTCCTCGCGCTCATCGCGCTGCTCGGCCTGCTCTACACGTGGCTCGCCGCGCGCAACGTCAGCAAGCAGCCCGCGGGCTCGCCCAAGATGCAGGAGATCGCGGGCCACATCCGCGAGGGCGCGATGGCGTTCCTCAAGCGCCAGTACAAGATCCTCGCCGTGTTCGTCGTGGTGATGGCGATCGTGCTCGGCCTGTTCGTGAGCCCCGGCACCGCGCTCGCGTTCGTGCTCGGCGCGTTCCTCTCCGCGCTCGCGGGCAACATCGGCATGCGCATCGCGACGAAGGCGAACGTGCGCACGGCGGAGGCGGCGAAGAAGAGCCTGAATAGCGCGCTGCAGGTCGCGTTCCGCTCCGGCACCGTCATGGGCCTCTCGGTCGTGTGCCTGGGCCTGCTCGGCATCCTCGCGCTCTTCACGGGCTTCAATGTCCAGGCGCAGCCGGAGAACCTTCACCTGCTCCTCGGCTTCGCGTTCGGCGCGGGCAGCATCGCGCTCTTCGCGAGAGTCGGCGGCGGCATCTACACGAAGGCGGCCGACGTCGGCGCGGACCTCGTCGGCAAGGTCGAGGCGGGCATCCCCGAGGACGACCCGCGAAACCCGGCGACGATCGCGGACAACGTGGGCGACAACGTCGGCGACATCGCGGGCATGGGCGCGGACCTGTTCGAGAGCTACGTCGGCATCATCATCTCCGCCATGATCCTCGGCCTCGTCGCGCATGGGACCGCGGGTATGCTCTTCCCGCTCGCGCTCGCGGGCGCGGGCATCGTCGCGAGCCTGCTCAGCGTCTTCGCGGTGCGCGCGAAGGACGACGCGGGCATCAACGCGGCGCTGCGCAACGGCCTTATCGTGAGCAGCGTGCTCGCGGCGATCGCGGCCTTCGTGCTCTCCCGCGCCTACTTCGGCAACCTCGCCGCGTTCTGGGCGACGGTCGCGGGCATCGTGGGCGGGCTGCTCATCGGCATCCTCACGGAGTACTACACGAGCTCGCGCTACGCGCCGACGAAGATGATCTGCAAGTCGTCGACGACGGGCGCTGCGACCAACATCATCGAGGGACTCGCGGTCGGCATGCAGTCGACGGCGATCCCGACGCTCGTGGTCGTGGCCGCGCTCGGCGTCTCGTACGCGACCGCGGGCCTCTACGGCATCGCGCTCGCGGGCGTCGGCATGCTCACGACGCTCGGCATCTCGCTCGCGGTCGACGCGTACGGACCTGTGGCCGACAACGCGGGCGGCATCGCGGAGATGGCGGGCATGGGTCCCGCGATCCGCAAGCGCACGGACGCGCTCGACGCCGCGGGCAACACGACGGCCGCGATCGGCAAGGGCTTCGCGCTCGGCAGCGCCGCCATGACGGTGCTCGCGTTCCTGAGCGCGTTCACGCTCGAGGTCAAGGGCGTGACGATGAGCCTCACGAACCCGCTCGTCGTCATCGGCGTGCTCATCGGCGCGATGGTGCCGTTCCTCTTCAGCAGCATGACGATGCGCGCGGTCTCGCGCGCGGCGTTCAGCATGATCGAGGAGGTGCGCCGCCAGTTCAGGGAGATCAAGGGCCTCATGCAGGGCAAGGCGAAGGCGGACTACGCGCGCTGCGTGGACATCGCGACGCAGGGCTCGCTCAAGGCCATGGTGCTCCCGGGCCTGCTCGTGATCCTGACGCCGATCGCGGTCGGGCTCGTGCTCGGCATCGAGGCGCTCGGCGGCTACCTCGCGGGCGCGCTCGCGGCGGGCATGATGCTCGCGCTCACGATGGTGAACGCGGGCGGGGCCTGGGACAACGCGAAGAAGCACATCGAGACGGGCGCGCTCGGCGGCAAGGGCTCGGACACGCACAAGGCGGCGGTCGTGGGCGACACGGTCGGCGACCCATTCAAGGACACCTCGGGGCCCAGCCTGAACATCCTGATCAAGCTCACGAGCATCGTGGCGCTGGTGTTCATCCCGCTCTTCCTCGCGGTGCACCTGTTCTAGGATTTCTTCTTCCCTCTTCTTTCTCTTTTTCTCTCTCCTCTTCCCTTCGTCCTCCGCGAGCGCCTCGCTATAGAGTGGATATTTAAGCGACCTCCCGCCTCCCCTCGCATGCGCATCGCTCCCATGAGGGTCGCGGAAGCGGGGCCGCACGGCCTCGCGGGGCTTCTCGGCGCCGCATCGTACCTGCAGAAGAGCTCATGCATCTCGCGCGGCGATCGCACATGGACCGCGTACGTGCGCAATGGCGCCGCCGGCTTCGACTTCGCGTACGCGAGCGACGCGGGCGATCTCATCGTGACGACGTGCAACGACAAGGCGCACGGCGCGAGGTCGCGCCAGTACCATTGCGATACGCTCACCGACCTGCTCGGGGCGTACGAGCGGGAGGAGTCGCTGCGGCTCGCGAAGCCTCTCGTCAGGGGCATGCGCGCGCTCGGCCGCCTCGTGGGCATCGGGCGCGAGGGCGCAGAGGCGGCGCCGTACGATCCCGCGCGCGTGCGCTACGGCAAGGACGCGCTCAGCTACGTCGTGGCGCAGGCGGATCCGCAGAGCAATCGCCTTAGGCACGTCCCGGGATCGCTGCTCGCGGCCGTACGGACAGCCAGAACCTAAACAGCAGTCCTGGACCGCTGCCGCAGGCCCGAAAGCAAGCGATAAATAGGTGCCCGCATTCCCGCGCGCATGGGCCTCACGCCCGAAGAGCGATGGAAGACCGGGCTCACCCGCGACGAGCTTGCGGATACGTTCATGCCGCATAGGCAGGTGCTCGAGAGGTTCCTCGTAAGGCATGGCTACAGCCTCGCATACGGGACGCACGATGCGGACTGGCGCGGCGAGTACGTCTTGTGCGGCGACCCCATTCACAC
>JAJPEB010000082.1 GCA_023252315.1 Candidatus Woesearchaeota archaeon
ACGTTCGAGGACCCGCTCTCGTTCGATGACGCGCGCGAGCGCTACGCCGCCGCGAGCGGGGAATTCAAGGACCGCACGAAGCGCAATGCGGCCGCGCTGCGCGAGCAGATGGGCGCGGACCTCGCGCAGGTCGAGGCGGGGCTGCAGCGCATCGAGGACGCGACGATCGCATTCATGCAGGAGGGCGAGAGGCGCCAGCTGCAGGACGTGGCGAGGGTCAGCGAGGCGTACGCCGCGCTCGAGGCGCTCGAGACGTCGTCGCGCAAGCACGCGGAGCTGCTCGCGGCGCTCAAGGAGCAGCTCGCGCAGGCGCACGCGCGCAAGTCGCGCATCGACGAGAAGATCACACGCCAGCGCGCGCTCGTGCGCAACGCGCCTGCGCTCGAGGCGCTCGAGAAGCTCGGCGCGCTCGAGGAGGAGGTCGACGCGATCGCTGCGAGGTACGCGAGCGTGTGCGAGGACGCGGCCCGCTACTACCAGAAGCACCCGCAGCTCACGCCCCCGCGCGGCGCGGGCAAGGCGATCGGCGAGATGCCGAAGGATCCCGCGCGCACGCTCGCGGATGACCCGGACGGGGTGCGCGCAGCGCTCGAGGAGCTCGCGGACGCGCTCGCGGCCGAGCACGGGGGCATCGGCAACCTGCTCGCGCGCCTGCGCGCGCAGGCGGACTCGGCGGCGCGCGACGCCGCGCGCATCAACGAGCTGCTCCCGTCCCAGGCCGCGCTGCGCCGCGAGATGATGAAGGACATCGCCGCGCTCGCGATCTACGACCAGCAGCAGTTCCTGCTCCGCTCGCGCCGCGAGGAGGAGAGCGTCACCGCGAAGATCGCGTACGTGGAGAGGCAGCTCGATCCTTCGCACCGCATCGCGCTCGAGCGCCAGATGCGCGACGCCGCGATGCGCGTGGGCGCCCGCATCGAGGGCGAGGACCCTGCGCCGCGTGCTGCCGCGGAGGACGGCACCGATGAGCATGATCCCGACGGGCACGAGGAGGCCGACGACGGCGACACCGGCGAGATCGACGGCGATCCCGCGCCGCGCGATACTGACGCGTCGGGCGGGGAGAAGGACGTGAAGGGGATGCCCGTGCGCGGGGAGCCGCGCACCGGCGCCGACGCGCTCGCGGATGCTGGCGATGGCGCTCGGCGCGCCGTGGCGATGGCGCAGGACCTCGTCGACGAGGCGCAAGAGGAGCTCACGCGCGATCGCGGCGCACGCAAGGGGAGCGCGCCGCAGGGAGGGACGCATGGCGCAGGGCCCCGCGACGCTCGCTGAGCTCGCGCGCGAGCTCGGCGCGCGAGAGCCCGAGCACGTCGTGCGCATCGGCAAGCGGTCGTTCTTCGACCCGCAGGGAACGCTCGAGATCGCGCGCAGGCTGGGCTGGGACGCGTTCAGCGTCGGCCTCTACCTCGGCGAGGAGCGCCATGGCTTCCATCCGTCGAGCGCGCTCGTGGAGCTGCTCGCGCGCGAGGTGCAGGGGAGGATCGTCGTCGACGAGAAGGCCGCGTGGCTCTTCCTTTGCGGCAAGGACATCCTGATGCAGGGCGTCGTCCTCGAGGGCGAGTTCGCGAAAGGCTCGCTCGCGATCGTCGCGGACTCGCATGGCGACGTGCTCGGCTACGGCAGGGTGACGTCTTCCTTCCACCGGAAGGCGAAGCATCGCCAGTACGTGAAGAACCTGCTCGACAAGGGCGAGTACCTGCGGCGGGAGCGATAGGCGCAGGAAAGGATAAATAGCCGCCGCCGCCCTCGCCATGGATGCGCCTCGCCATCCTCTTCTCCGGCGGCAAGGACAGCACGAATGCGCTCTGGTACTACCTCGAGCAGGCGTGGGACGTGCGCTGCCTCCTCTCGCTCGTGCCCGAGAACCCCGATAGCTACATGTTCCAGAAGCCCGACGACGCGCTGCTACGCGCGCAGGCCGGGCGCCTCGGCCTCCCGCTCCTCGTCGGGCGCACGCAGGGAGAGCCCGAGCGCGAGCTCGACGACATGCGCGCGCTGCTCGCGAGGGCGAAGGAGGAGCACGGCATCGAGGGCGTCGCTGCGGGCGCGCTCGCGTCCGACTACCAGCACGAGCGCGTGCACCGCATCTGCGAGGGGCTCGGCCTCAAGGCGTTCGCGCCGCTCTGGCACAAGGAACAGGGGGCGCTGCTCGACGAGATGATCGCCGCGGGCTTCGACGTGCGCATGACGCGCGTGGCCGCGCTCGGGCTCGGTGAATCGTGGCTCGGCAGGCGGCTCACGCGCGAGGATGTCGCGAGGCTGCGCGCGCTGCACGAGCGCTTCGGGGTGCATGTGGGCGGCGAGGGCGGCGAGTTCGAGACGATCGTGCTCGACGGGCCGATATTCTCGGCGCCGGTGCGCATCGCGTTCGGGAAGGCGATGGAGGGCGAGCACAGGGGGGAGCTCGTGCGCATCCGCATCGAGGGGGATATGCCTTCTGCCATGGCGCCATTGGAGCGCTTTTAAGCCCGGCCGTCTCCTCAAGGGCATGGCATTCAACGAGGACGCTGCGCTGCGCACGAGGTGCCTGAGCGGGCACCGGCTGGCGATGCTGCGCGCGCAGGACGCGGACGAGCTCGCGCGGGGCCGCAGGGAATGCGAGGCGCAGCGGCTCTACCTGCATGCGGCGAGGCTCGAGGAGATGGCGCTGCATGCGGTCGAGGAGCTCGAGGGGAGAGGGCACGACTACGGGCCCGCGGGCGTGTTCCTCGCGCGCAGCGCCGCATGGCTGTACCGGTGCGCCCGCGACGAGGGGTATGCGCGCATGAGGGCGGAATACGCCCAGGCGTTCTCCGCTGACCAGCAGAGAGGCCTTTGAGCCGGAGGCGATCCTGCGGTTCCCTCGAAGAAAGGATGAAAAAGGAGGACGCCTACTTTCCCTTGCGCTTCGCGACCATGAGCAGGTACGTGCCCCAGAAGATGGCTGACACGACGAACGCCGCGAGCGCGAGCCCGGCGAACCGCAGCGCGCCCCACGCGAGCGACCAGTCCACGCCGCGCTGCCCTCGGACGGGGTTCCCCATCATCCCATAGCCTGCTGCATACGCTCCATCAACGTTCCCCACCATGCCTCCTGCGCGCCCCATCATGCCAAGGCCATAGGCGGTGCCATTGCCCGCGACGGGCGCATTCGCGTACGGATCCGCATCGCAGTACGCCGCCATCGCAAGGCGCACGTGCGCTTGCCGCAGCGACTCGGAGCCTTCCCCGCCCATCATCGCCTCCATGCGCGTATGCGCCTCGCCCGGGTGCATCTGCTCCATCGCGTAGTCCCCTATCCTCTCTAGCTGGGCCTGCGTGAGGTTCGCGCAGGGGACGCCCTGCTTGATGAGGCCGATCGCATCGGAGTAGTCGTCGGCCGCCGCGACCGGTCCCACTGCGATCGCGAGCAAAAAGAGGAGGACGAATGCATTCTTCATGTGTTCACCTCCAGGTGCGGGCGACGCGCGGCCCTAGGGGCCGCGCATGCAAAAGCGTTTCGGCGCACGGGTGCGCCAGTCCCCCTTTCCACTCGCTGCGCAGGCATCACGCCTGCCGTCGTGCGCCACGCCTCGCGCGCAGTCATATCCGGGCAGACCTCAGGAGCAGGCTGTTCGTGACGACGCTCACCGAGCTGAGCGCCATCGCGGCGCCCGCGAGTATGGGGGAGAGCAGCCAGCCGGTGCCGTAGTAGAGCGCGCCCGTCGCGATAGGGATGCCGACGATGTTGTAGATGAGCGCCCAGAACATGTTCTGCCTGATCTTCGCCATCGTGAGCCTGCTCAGGCGCAGCGCCCGCGCCACGTCGCGCAAGTCGTTGCGCATGAGCACGACGTTGCCGGTCTCCATGGCGACGTCCGTCCCGCTGCCCATCGCGATGCCTATGTCCGCGAGCGCGAGCGCAGGCGCGTCGTTGATGCCATCCCCCACCATCGCGACCTTGCGCGGCCTCCCGTTTTCCCCTTGCTGGATCCGCTTCACGTACGCTGCTTTGTCCTGCGGCATGACTTCCGCGAACACATGGTCCTGTGCTACGCCTGCCTGCTTCGCGATCGCGGCTGCCGTCCGCGCGTTGTCTCCGGTGATCATGTAGGTCTCGATGCCGATCTTGCGCAGCATGGAGATCGCCTGCGCAGACGAGTCCTTGATGGTATCCGCGACGCCGATCATGCCGACGAGCTTCCCCTTCGCGGCGAGCATCATGACCGTCTTCCCCTGCGCCTCGAGCAGCTGCGCGCGCTCTTGCGCCTGCGAGAGATCGACGCCATGCCCTTCCATCAGCCGCTTGTTGCCGAACACGAACGCGTGCCCGTGCAGCGTCGCCGTGACGCCCTGGCCCGGGATCGCGCTGAATCCCTTCGCCTGCTCGAGGCGCACGCCGCGCTCTCTCGCGCAGCGCACGATCGACTCGGCCAAGGGATGCTCGCTCTGCTTCTCGATGCTCGCCGCCACATGGAGCAGCTGCGAGGGCGTGAGCGGGCCTGTCGGCACGATGTCCGTGACCTCTGGCCTCCCGTTGGTGATCGTGCCCGTCTTGTCGAAGAGCACCGCCTCGACCTTGTGCGCGGTCTCGAGCGCCTCCCCTCCCTTGATGAGGATGCCGTGGCGCGCCCCCTTGCCCGTGCCGACCATGATCGCCGTCGGCGTCGCGAGGCCGAGCGCGCATGGGCATGCGATCACGAGCACCGCGATGGCCGCGCTCAGCGCGAAGGCGAACCCCTGGCCCACGAGGAGGAACCAGACGCAGAAAGTGACCGCCGCGAGGGCGATGACGATCGGCACGAAGTACGCCGAGATCCTGTCCGCGAAGCGCTGGATAGGCGCCTTCTCCCCCTGCGCGTCCTCTATGAGCTTCACGATCTGGGAGAGCGTCGTGTTCGCGCCGACTTTCGTCGCCTTGAACCTGAACGCGCCGTGGGTGTTGAGGGTGCCGCCGATGACCTCGCTGCCCTGGCGCTTCTCCACGGGAATGCTCTCTCCAGTGATCATGCTCTCGTCGACGGACGAGTTCCCCTCGACGACGATGCCGTCCACCGGGATCCTGCCTCCAGGACGCACGAGCGCGATGTCGCCCGCGGCAACGTCGTCGACGCTCACCTCGATCTCCTTGCCGTCGCGGATCACGAGAGCGGTCTTGGGCGCGAGGCCCATAAGCTTCTTGATGGCATCCGACGTCTTGCCTTTCGCCCTCGCCTCGAGCAGCTTGCCGAGGAGCACGAGCGTGATGAGCACCGCGCTGATCTCGAAGAACTGCATCTGCGCATCCGCGAAGAAGACGAGGTAAAGGCTGTACGCGTACGCCGCGCTCGTGCCGAGCGCGATGAGCGAGTCCATGTTCGCGCTCCCGTTGCGCAGCGCCGCCCACGCGCCCCTGTAGAACATCGCTCCCCCATAGAACTGCACCGGCGTCGCGAGGAGGAAGAGGAGGTACGCGGCGTAGGGCAGCTCGTACCCCGAGAAGAGGATGCCGTCCTTCATGAACAGCATGCCGAGCAGGAACGCGGGGATCGAGAACGACGCGGAGACGATGAGCAGCCGCTTGAGCGACGCGTACTCCTCCCGCTCGATGCGCGCTTGCCGCTCCGGGTCGTCGCGCGTGGGCACGGACGCGCCGTATCCCCGCTTCTCGACCGCCGCGATGAGCGTCGCGGGATCGACCCCCGCATCGTGGCGCACCGTCGCCTTGCGCGTGGCGTAGTTCACGCTCGCCTCGCGCACACCCTCGGCCTTCTTGAGCGCTTTCGCGACGAGGTTCGCGCAGCTCGCGCAGTGCATGCCTGTGATCGAGAGCTCGGTCTTTTGCGTCATGTTCCCCATATGCGCTCATCCCCCCAAGAACACCGACGGTCTCGTGCAGAGCATGAGCGCGAGCAGCGCCGCAGTCACCCCGGCGCAGCCGAGAGCGAACCCGGCGAACCCCGCCGGCTTGGCGACCGCCTCTTTCCCCTCCACGAGCTCCTCGAAGAGCATGTAGCTGAACCCCGCGAGCACGGCGAGGTTGAGGAGCACGAAGATCGGCATGAAGAGGAGGATCCTGTCCGTGAACATCATCACCGTGATCATCGACCCCATCGTGCCGCCCGAGACGCGGGCGATGTTCGAGGCGGCGGTGTC
>JAJPEB010000005.1 GCA_023252315.1 Candidatus Woesearchaeota archaeon
CATAGAGCTGTACGCCCCGACGAAGGCCGAGCTGAGCAGGCAGCGGAAAGGCGAGCAGGAATCCTTCGACTTCCCCGAAGGAGGCGCCGCCATCACGCGCAAGCGCATCCCACTGGTCGTCGGCAATTCAGAGCCTCTCGATGCGCGGGGCCTGAAGATGAGCGGATACTCCGGAGAGATGGATCTCTTCGCGGCGGATCCCACTCGCCCGGGAGGGGCGGGTGGCGATAACCTCGTCTATGATGCTTCGCTTCTTCCCGGTGATACGCTCGCGCGCCTGCACGGTGGGAAAGGGGACGGGGGCCCGGCGCACTTGCGCTTGCGCCTGCCCGATCTCGACCGTGTCGCCACGCGTACCTTGCGGATCGCGGCGTTCCCCGAGGGCTCGAGAGCGCCGTCTTGGTCTATGTTCCTTCCCCTAGAGCGTGCCTGCATGAGCTGCGGCGGTCCCTACGCGGGGATCCCGACGTACGAATGGCGCCTCGCGCTCCCGGACAAGACGTTCTCGGACAAGCTCGTCACCTACAGAAAGGAAATGCTCCCTTCTCCTTAGCTATCTGCCCTGGATGAGATAACCGAGAAGAGCGGGCTCGCGGCGAGATAGATGTTCCGTATGGCGTCGAGCGCGTGATGGGCGGCTACGGCGTCCCCTTTGCGCAGCGCGCTGAGCCCCTCTCCGAAGAGGAATTCCCGCTGCATGTACACCCCGAGCAGCGGCGAGGTCTCCTTGCGCAGGTACGCATCCTTGAGCAGCGAGAGCATCTCCTGCGCTTTTCCTATGAGCGCGCGTATCGCAGGGTCCGGCTGCCTGTGCGAGAGGCGCGCGCTGAGGAAATGGGCATCCCTGATCGCGTGGATGAGCTGCAGGTGGAATGCCCATAGGATCGCCGACTGCTCCTCGTTCACGATCCGCTTGCTGATTGCCCTTCTGCAGAAATTGTCGTAGCGATACGACTCGCGCACCAGCGCCTCGACTGCGCTAGGATCGCGGCCCAGGTCTCTCAATATCTGTTCGAAGATGAAGAGAAGCCTCGTGACGATCGCCTCGTATTTCTCGAGCGCAGGCTCCGAGATGCTCTCGAGGGTGAGGAGGGTCTTCTTCTGCTGCCGCACGCTCCCCATGAGAGAGAACCCGAGAAGCTCGTCCAATGAATCCTTGACGCAGCGCTGCTCCTGCTCGCTCGAGCAAGCGGCCACCACCCTGTCCTTGCCGAGCCTGTAGAGATTCATGACCTCCATCCTGATGAATTGCGGGGGGCTGCCAGTGACGTCGATATGCGCTTCGGCAGAGCGCTTGTCCGCCGAGCGCACGATGAGATGCGCGTCCGTCTCGATCACCTCGACGGAATCTCCTCGGGTGAGGCCATGCTGGGCCACCCACCGTTTCGGAAGATAGAGGGTGTAGCCTCCTCCTCCCTGTTGGATGAGCTTGCGCTTCACTCGATGCCGCTTCCCGGAGCCCGATATAAAGATGTCGTTTTGATATGAGTGATATGAATGATATCAATTAGATATTCATGGGGGACAGCTCTCCTTGCCACTCTCTGAGGGAGGGGGCCAATGCATTCGAGAACGATGATGGCGGGACTCGTCTTGACGATCCTTTTGATATCTTGCGCGCCGCAGCAGACGGGAAAGGAGACGGTCAAAATCGGCGTCATCCTTCCCCTTACGGGCGGAGAGGCGACGCTGGGCCAGAACACGAAGGCGGGCATCGATCTCGCGTTCGACGAAATCTCGAAGAAGGACACGAGATATGCCTATCAGCTCGTCTACGAAGACGACCAACTGGACAACAAGCTCACGGCGACCGCCTACCACAAGCTCAAGGATAGCGACGGCGTCTCCGCGATCATCGGTGTCTCGAGCGGAAGCGGGCACGTCATCGCTCCGCTGGCAGAGGAGCAGAAGACGATCTCGTGCATAGTGGCTGCGAGCGACCCGAAAGTCGTAGAGGGAAGAAAGTACGTCTTCAAGCATTGGGTCACTCCCCAAGAGGAAGCCAAGAAATATGTCGTGGAGGCGAAGCAGCAGGGATGGAAGCGTATCGCCGTGATCGAGGCCAACCAGCAGGGAATCCTCGAGATGGCGAACGCGGCGCAAGCAGAAGGCGCGTCCGCAGGAGTGACTCTCGACCGTATACAGGTCGATCCGGGGATGCAGGATTTCAGGACAGTCCTACTGGGTCTCAAGGATAACCCTCCGGACGCGTTCATGCTTCTGCTCTTCCCGAGCCAGATGATCCCTGCCGTGCAGCAACTGCGCGAGATAGGGTTCGACCAGAACCTCAGCTCCATCGAGATGTTCGAGTTCGTGCCCGAGCGCCTCGACCTGCTCGAGGGGCAGTGGTACGTCTCTGCAGCGAAGCCCTCACAGGCCTTCACCCAGGAGTACGAGCGCAAATACGGGAAGGAACCCGTCGCTCCCGCGCCTCATGGATACGACTGCCTCAACCTCATCGTGAAGGGGTTCGAGGAGGGCGGCACTGATCCGGATGCTGCGATGGCCGCGATACGCACGCTCCATGGGTACGATGGTGCCGCGGGCACGCTCTCGTTCAACAACGGGAGCATCGAGAGCCCTGCGGGGAGGCTTGTCGTGAGCGGCGGAAAGTTCGTCCCTGCGGGTTGAGCGGAGGATCGCGCGGGAGCTGCCCGCGTCCTCTCGCTCTTCCGGGACCAAGAGCTTTTTAAGCCGCACAGGACAAGGACGTGCAGATGGACATCCTCCCGCAGCTCATCATGAACGGCCTCATCGCGGGCAGCGTCTACGCGCTCATGGCCGCGGGGTTCTCGCTCATGTACGGGCTGCAGCGCTTCATGAACGTGGCGCACGGCGCGACGTACCTCGTGGGCGCGTTCGCGGCGTACGCGTGCGCGCGCCTCGCGGGCATGCCGCTCGCGCTCTCGTTCGCGATCGCGGTCCTCGTAGCGACGGGACTCGGGGTCGCGATCAACCAGCTGGTCTATGTCCCGTTGCAGCGCCAGAAGGAGAAGGACCGCGCGCTGCTGCTCGCGAGCTTCGGCGTCTTCCTGCTCGTCGAGGCTATCATCCTCATGGTATTCGGCGCAGACGTCAAGAGCTTCGGGCTGCCCGTGCGCAAGGGGATGGATGTGCTCGGCGCGGTCGTGACGCCCGTGCAGCTCGTGATCATCCTCGCGGCACCGCTCGTCTTCCTCGGGCTCTGGCTCTTCCTGTACCGCACGAGGACGGGCACCGCGCTGCGCGCGGCCGCGGACAACGAGGCGATCGCGAGGACGATGGGCGTGAACGTGCGCGCGATGACCACGCTCACGACCGCGCTCGGCTCCGCGCTCGCGGGGGTCGCAGGCATCCTCGTCGCGCTCGAGCAGAACCTCGAGCACAGCATGGGCCTGCCGGCGGTGCTCAAGGGGCTCACCGCCGCCATCATCGGGGGCATCGGCAACGTGCCGGCGGCGATCCTCGGCGGCTATCTCCTCGGGCTCGCGGAGAACCTTGGCATCTGGTATCTCCCGTCCGGCTACAAGGACGCGATCGCGTTCGTGATCCTCATCCTCTTCCTGCTGGTGCGCCCGCAGGGCTTCTTCGGCACGCGCAGGCGCGAGGAGGCGGGCGGCTGATGATCGAGCAGTACCTCCTCCATCTCTTCATCATCGCGTGCGTCTACGCGATCCTCGCGATGAGCCTCAACCTCGCGGTCGGCTTCACGGGCCTGCTCAACCTCGGGCACGTGGCGTTCTACGCGATCGGCGCGTACACGTCGGCGCTGCTCGCGGTGGGGCTCGGCGTGCCGTTCTGGGGCGGCATGCTCGCGGGCGGCTGCATGGCCGCGCTCTTCGGCTACCTGCTCAGCTTCCCGACCGTACGCCTCAAGGGCGACTACCTCGTGCTCGGCACCCTCGGCTTCACGATCATCGTGGAGGCGGTGCTCAAGAACTGGGCGTCGCTCACGCGCGGCCCGCTCGGCATCGCGGGCATCCCGAAGCCGCGGCTCCTCGGGCTCTCGCTCTCCCCGCTCCCCGCGTACGCGCTGCTCGCGCTCGCGGCGGCGCTGCTCACGTACTGGCTCCTCTCGCTCGTCGTCGCGTCGCCGTTCGGGCGCACGCTCAAGGCGATCAGGGACGACGAGGTGGCGGCTGGCGCGCTCGGCAAGGACACGTTCCGCGCGAAGGCGAAGGCGCTCGCGCTCTCGGCGTTCCTCGCTGGCGTTGCGGGGGCGCTCTACGCGCACTACATCACGTTCATCGACCCATCCAGCTTCTCGATCACCGAGACGATCCTCATCTTCAGCATGGTGCTCGTCGGCGGGACCGCGAGCCTGCTCGGCAGCGTCGCGGGCGCGGCGCTCCTCGTGCTCCTGCCCGAGCCGCTGCGCTTCCTGCCGATCCCGAGCGACATCGTCGGCGGGATGCGCCAGGCGATCTACGCGCTGCTGCTCGTGCTCGTGATCCTCAAGCGCCCGCAAGGGCTCCTCGGCGAGGACACGCTGCGCGACGCGTGGGCGAGGGCGCGCAGGCGGAGGAAGGGCGCATGAGCGCGCTGCTCGACGTGCGCGGCCTCCACAAGGGGTTCGGCGGGGTCAAGGCGGTCGCGGGCTGCAGCTTCTGCGTGCGCGAGCGCTCGATCACCGCGCTCATCGGCCCCAACGGCGCGGGCAAGACGACGGTCTTCAACCTCATCACGGGGCTCATCCCGGTGGAGCGCGGCGAGATCGCGTTCGGGGGCCAGCAGCTGCACGCGCTCAGGAGCCACGAGATCTTCGACCTCGGCATCGCGCGCACGTTCCAGATGCTGCGCATCTTCCCTAAGCTCACCGCGCTCGAGAACCTCATGATCGCGCAACGAGGCCGCGCGGAGGGCATCTTCGACGCGCTGCTGCGCCCGTCGCTCGTGCGCGAGGAGGAGCGCGCGCGGCGCGAGCGCGCGCACGAGTGCCTGCGCATGGTCGGGCTCGAGGAGAAGGCGCACGCGAAGGCGGGGGGGCTCAGCTACGGGCAGCAGAAGCTGCTCGACATCGCGCGCTGCGTGGCCTCGGGCGCGAGGCTCATCCTGCTCGACGAGCCGGTCGCGGGAGTGAACCCGACGGTGCGTGAGCGCATCAAGGCGCTGCTGCGCTCGCTGCGCGAGCGGGGCACGACGATCCTCGTGATCGAGCACGACATGGGCTTCGTCATGGACCTGTGCGACGAGATCGTCGTGCTCGACCATGGCGAGGAGATCGCGTCGGGGCCGCCCGAGCGCGTCCGCAACGATCGGCGCGTCATCGCCGCGTACCTGGGGGAATGAGCGATGGCACCCGCTGCGCGACACAGGGAAGCGAGGGGCGAGCCAGCGCACGGCGCGCCGCTGCTGGAGTTGCGCAAGCTGGAGGCGGGCTACGGGGCGCTCGCGATCCTCAAGGGCGTCGACATCGCGCTCGGCGAGGGGGATCTCGCGGTCATCATCGGGCCCAACGGCAGCGGGAAGAGCACGACGGTCAAGAGCGTCTTCGCGCTCACGACGCGCATCGCGGGCAGCATCGTGTTCGACGGGCACGACCTCACGCGCCTCGAGACGCACGAGATCGTGCGGCTCGGCATCTCGTACGTCCCGCAGGGGAGGCTCGTGTTCGACAGCCTCACCGTCGCGGAGAACCTGGAGATGGGCGGCTACGACCTGCCGGGCGACGTGCGCGCCGAGCGGATGGGGGAGGCGCTCGCGCTCTTCCCGCAGCTCGGGGAGCACCTGCGCAAGCGCGCGACGTTCCTCTCGGGCGGGCAGCAGCAGATGCTCTCGATCGCGCGCGCCCTCATGCGCAGGCCGCGCCTCCTGCTCCTCGACGAGCCGTCGCTGGGCCTCGACCCCAAGACGCAGGCGCTCATCTTCTCGACGATCGCGGACATCCGCTCGCGAGGGACGACCGTGATGATGGTCGAGCAGAACGCGCACCAGGCGCTGCGCATCTGCACGCGCGCCTACGTGATCGAGAACGGCGAGGTCGTGGCGTCCGGCGGGCCGGAGCTCGCGAGGCGCAAGCGGATACAGGACCTCTACCTCGGCGGTCGGTGAGTCCGCAGCATCGCCTTCTTCTATCAGATGTGTTACCTTTTAGAAGTGGTTACTTTCAGGAAGATTCAAATACCCTGCCGCGCTTCCGCGGTGCATGAGACGTCTCGCCATGATCGGCGCGCTCGCGGGCTCGCTGCTCGCAGGAGCGGCGCAGGGCCAGCAATCCCCGCTCGAGTCCGCGGTACAGGACGCGGCGCAAGCGCCCATAGGCACGCTCAGCGCGAGCTACCATCCTGCGGGCGTAGGATACTTGCCTGCGCTCGCGGCGATCTACGGGCAGCAGGACTTCTTCGAGATCTCCGAGGGCAGGACTGACCTGCAGTGCGAGATCGACGGGCCGAGGTTCGCGAACGGCAGGGACACATGCGGCGGCTCCTACAGGCTGGGCGCGACGGGCAAGGACGGCAAGCCCACCGGCGTCGCGGGCGACGTGGGCGGCAGGGCATGGGTTAACACTAACGGCAGCGCCGACGGCGAGCTCACGGCGTCGGTCTCCTTCCCTGCGGGATCCGGCAGGGCGTCGGTGCGCGGCGTGCGCGGCATCGGCAGCGACTTCACGCGCGTGATCGGCAAGTACGGCGACGCGGGCATCGAGCTCTCGGGCTCGCTCGCGCGCAAGGAGGGGACGCACGAGGGCTCCTCGCGACGCACGGAGGCGGAGGCGTCCGCCGTCGTGCACGGCGGCCTGTACGACGTAGGCGTGCTGCGCCGTCTCGACCATCACCTCGCAGGCTCCTTCGCGCTGCGCTCCCCCGACGGGCAGATGGGCGTCGGCGGCTTCGGCAAGCGCGCTCCCGATGGCCACTACTTCGCGGTCGCAGAGGCGGGCACCGTCAGTCCTGGCGATCCGCTCCCGGGCATCTTCACGGGCGCGGGCGTGAGCGGCACGATCGCGGCGTTCTCGGCGCCGCCCCCGTACGCGCACAACCTTCCCGTGACGGGAGGCGCGCGTTCGGCGCAGGCAGGCGCCTACGACGACCCCTCGCTCGGCCGAGGGCAATGGGCGCTCGCGGGCGGCGACATCGGCTATGGCGTGACGGCTCGCGCTGGCGCGATCCGCAGCCAGCAGCGCACGGGCGGCGCGCTCGGCGACGCGAGCGTGCGGCCGCTCGTCGAGATCGACGCGAACGCGGACGGCCTCGCGCGGCGGCTCTTCGGGCAGGGAGCGCATGCTGGCGTCACGCTGCGCGGCGAGATCGCGCACGGCGGGCTGCGCAACAGCGCGGTCGCGCTCTCCGTGAAGCTGCCGTACCGGTGAGCGGATGGACCCTTACCTCGGGCATTCCCAAACGGTGAAGCGCGAGGTCTCCGAGCATGCTGATTTGCTTGCGCGCATCCGGGGAACATCGCTTGCTCCCGATCCCGCTGCGCATCTCAATACCGGGACTCAGAACAGCATCTATGCGGTGGGTAGGACGCCAAGCGGCCTCTACCTCGCGCTCAGGTCGCCGATTATCGGGATGGGCGGAAGGGATGAAGCGCTGTACCGTGGCGAGACGTACTGCGCTGTCGCGTCCGGCCTCGCTGAGGCATATGCGAGAGACCCTTCCATTCCCCGCCCGCCCCGTTTCTGCATAGGGGTGCTCGCGGATGGGATTCCCTCGATCCTCACGGAGGACGTGTCGGAGGGGAGGGCGTACCATGTCCGTGAAGTGGAAGGCCACTGCGAGCGGAGCCGAGGGAGCGAGAGGGAGCGGCTCTTCCTGGATCTCGACGGATCGGACATGGAGATGTTCGTGTTCACGAAGCTGGGCAGGCCTATCGACGTGGGGAATCCCTCGTACTTCTCCGCGGAGCACGTCCTGCTGCCGTGATTATTGTACCACTTAAAAGTAGCTAAAATACAAACATTTATATAATCGCCGTATCTACTAAGTAGCAACATGAACCGCACTCTCGGCAAGAACGCATTCGCATTCGGCCTTTTCGCGCTCGTCGCGCTCGTGCTCACGGGCATCGGCGCGCTCGCGTACGGCGGCTACTACCCGCCTTACCCGAACTCGGGCGTCAACACGATCGGCACGCAGTGGCAGGAGACCACGACGTACTCCTACGACTACGGCTACGAGTACGGCACGCACTACTACGACTACGTCGCGCCCGCGCGCGCAGGCGGCTTCTACGGGAGCGGCGTCGAGTTCCTCACGGGGCTGCGCTCGCCGGTCTACGCGCCGGTGGCTCCGGTCTACTACGCGAACTACTACCAGCCCGTGTGCGGATGGCCCACGTGCTTCACGGGCGGCGCAGGCTACCCGCGGGCGCGCGCGAGCCAGTTCCCCCAGACGGGAACCCCCGGCGGCGTGTTCGGCTACTGACATTCCTACGCTTTCCTTCTTTTTCCCTCTCTTCTCGCGGTGACGGATACGCGCATCATCGCGCGCTGTCCTTCCCGGGAACTGCCGCTAGATTTTTATGGCCCCGGCCGCGCACGCAGCGCGCATGGCATCGCGCCCGCTCGCTGCGCTCGTCGCTGGGTCGTGGCTCGCGCTGGCGGCTCGCTCCCCTGCGCAGGGTCAGTTCGCAGGGCCTCTCGCCACTGCGCGCGCCGCGTACGCGCAGGCCTCCTGCCGCCCTGGCGATATCGCTGCGCTTCGCGCGGCCGCGGACGAGCTGGGCGCCCCCAACGCGGACATCTTCGACGCGGGCAATAGGTACGGCTCCGTGAAGGCGACCATGTCGGGTGTCCCGGGCTGCGCGTACGAGCTGTTCGCGAGGGATATGGAGCTGCGCCAAGGCAGGGTCGCGGGGTATCTCGAGGACATCCGCGCCGCGCTCGAGGGGAGAGAGTCGACGGATCTCGCGACGAACGTGAAGCTGCTGCGCTCCGAGCTCTCGGCGAGGGACGAGCGCGAGCGCACGCTCCAGGATATCGTGGGGAAGTACGGGGATCGCGAGGGCCTCGCCGCGGCCGTCCCCGCGTTCTACGAGATGGCATGGCTGCAGGAGGGCGACCTGCTGCTGTACGCGGATGCGCGCATCAAGGCGCTCTTGCGGACGCAGCCCTCCGAGGATGGCGCGTTCGAGCGGGACGTGGGAGAGCTCGCGGAAGTGGCGCGCGTCGCGTACCAGCTCGCGAAGGTCCATGGCCTCGGCGAGGAGATGGACGGGATACGCGAGACGGTGCAGGCGCGATCGGACGCGTGGCGCCGCGACGTCTCGCAGGCGAAGGGCGCATGCGCGGTGCGGCTGTTCGGCGACCCGGACGATCGCTGCTCGTCGGACGACTACCGCTTCGCGGCGCAGGAGCGCTCCCTTGCCAGGCTCGAGGGCTACTGGTTCGGGGATCTCTGAGGACTGCGCTGGGGCGCTACTTCGCCTTCAGCACGGCAACGCCCGCGAGCAGCGCCTCGAGCTGGATCGTCTCGTCCGAGCCCTCGACCATGCGGAACTCGGCCTCCCCGCACAGGCGCACGAGCGAGAGGCGCTCCCTGTCCGAGAGGTCCTTGACCTTCCACGCCTCCTGCTGGACCTGCTTCACGACGTCGAGGCCCGAGAGCCCGTAGTCGAGCATGAGCTTGAGCAGCAGCTTCTTCGCGTCGAGGAACCTGCCCGCCCCCGCGAGCGCAAGCATCTCGCCCACTTCCGCGGGCTTCGCGTAGCTCGCGACGGAGAAGATGACGTCCTCCGTGATCTTGTCCGCGTTGCTCGCCGCCGCCTGCAGCACGTTCTCGAGCCTGCGCACGTCGCCGTGCGAGACCGTGATCGCGGCCCTGATCGCCTTCTCGTCGAGGGAGAGCTTCTCGCTCTTCGCGATCTGCTTCACGATCTGCGCGAGCGCATCGTCGGGCAGCGGCGAGAAGCGGAAGACCGCGCAGCGCGACTGGATGGGATCGATGATCTTGCTCGAGTAGTTGCACGAGAGGATGAAGCGCGTCGTGTGCGTGTAGTTCTCCATCGTGCGGCGCAGCGCCTGCTGCGCCTCGCGCGTGAGCGCGTCGCACTCGTCGAGGTAGATGATCTTGAAGGGCGCGTCGCCGAGGCCCTTCGTGCGCGCGAAGTCCTTGACGTGCGTGCGCACGACGTCGATGCCGCGCTCGTCCGACGCGTTGAGCTCGAGCATGTTCGCGCGCCACGCGTCGCCGTAGAGCTCGCGCGCGATCACGAGCGCGAGCGTCGTCTTGCCGACGCCCGCGGGGCCCGAGAAGAGCAGGTGCGGCATGTTCTTCTTCTCGACGAACTTGCGCACGCGGTCGACCACGTGCTCCTGGCCGCGGATGTCGGAGAAGGACGTCGGGCGGTACTTCTCGGTCCAGATCGTGTGCTCGTGCATGGAGGCGGAAGACGGCAGGGTGCTTAAAAAGGTTGTGCGGCCCTGCGCGCGGCCCACGCCACGCAATCCTTAAATCCCTCCGCTCGCAAGGCGCGGGCATGCGCATCGCATTCTACAACCAGATGTTCGCGCTCGACGGCTCGTCGCCGGTCTCGCACCTCTCGGGGCACTGGGCGGTCCACTTCCAGGGCAAGCATGAGCGCATCTGGAAGCGCGCGGACGTCGGGCGCACGCTCGCGGTCATCGGGCAGTCGCAGGCGGACGTCGTCGGCATCGCTGAGGTGCTCGAGGGGCAGGAGGCGGCGCTCGAGGAGGGGCTCAGGGGGATGGGCTACGCGCATGTGCATTTCGGCCCAGGGCATCGCACGAAGTACGGCAAGCTCCTCCTCCAGGTCGCGCTCGCGTCGAAGCTCCCCTGCGAGCGCGTCCCTGTCGAGGGATTCCCGCTTGTCGACTCGACCGCCGGCGGGGGAGGCATCGTCGAGTGCGTCCTCCCTCGGCAGGCGACGACGGTCATCGTCGTGCACCTCTCATTGCCGGGGATCCACAAGGAGATGCACGGGTCCCAGCTCGCGTTCCTCGAGCGCCATGTCGCGGCGCGCGAGGGCAGGGTGGTCCTCATGGGCGACTTCAACCTCCCGTACAAGGGCATGGGCGGCAGGTTCCCGCAGCTCGAGCTGATCTCGGACGCGCGCGCCACGTGCTCGACGACGCCGCTGCTGCGACTCATCTACGCGAAGGACCTCGACCACATCCTGGCGCGCGGGTTCTCGCGCACGGCGCTCGGCGAGCTGCAGGGCCCGTCCGACCACAAGCTCCTCTACGCGGACGTCGAGCCCAAGGACGGGTAGCGCGCCGGCGACCGCCTAGGCGCACATTCTTAAACGGATGTACCCTGGTGTCACCACATGGGTATATCGCAGCGCAACAGCTCTCCCGGCTCAGTCTCGCTCGTCGACGTGATGCACATCGGCGCGTCGTGCGAGGACCTGGGCCAGGGATGCGACGCCTGCGCGCTCGAGCGCCTCCCGTACGAGGACCAGCTCTCGGCGAAGGAGGCGTTCCTCGCGCGCGTCTACGGCGAGGACGTGAGGCTCATGCCTTCAGGGGAGCCGCTGGGCTACCGCAACCGCATGGACTTCGTCGCGGCGCCCGGCAGGCGGGAGCTGCGCGACCCCGGGGGCTTCTCGCGCGCCGACGGCGCGCAGGAATGCCTGCTGCTCGAGCCGCGGGCGCGTGACACCTATGCGCTCGCGCGCGCGGCGCTCATGCAGGCAGGCGGCGACGGCTCGCCCGCGGGCTCCGGCTTCCTGCGCTCGCTCGTCGTGCGCTCGAGCTCGGTGAGCGGCGAGCGCATGCTCGTCGTCACGACGCGCACGCCCGGCTCGAGGGAGGAGCACGCGCGCTTCCTCTCGCTGCTCGAGAGGCTCTTGCGCGACGCCTCGCTCACGAGCCTGCACTGGCGCGTGAACGACAGCGAGACGGACGTCTCGGTGGGCGAGCCCTACGCGCACCTCGGCAGGGCCTGGATCGTCGACGAGATCGCGGGCAGGCAGTTCCGCGTGTACCCTGACACGTTCTTCCAGGCGAACGCCGCGATGGCGGGGATGCTCCTCACGCGCGCGGCGGCGTTCGCGCACGGGAGGGTGCTCGACCTCTACTGCGGCGTCGGCACCATCAGCATCATCGTCTCCTCGCAGGAAGGCGTCACGGGCGTCGTCGGCGTCGAGATCGTCCCCGAGAGCGTGGAGGCGGCGAAGGAGAACGCGATCCTCAACGGCGTCTCGAGGCAGAAATGCACGTTCGTGTGCGAGGACGCGGCGAACTTCCTGCGCTCCTACGACGAGCGCTTCGACACCGTCATGTGCGATCCCGCGCGCGAGGGCCTCGCGGGGTCGCGCGCGCTGCTGCTCGAGCATCTGCCCCAGCGCATCGTCTACGTGAGCTCGAACCCGCGCACGCACAAGGAGGACATCGACGCGCTCGGGTCGCGCTACCGGGTCGCGCTGCTCGAGGGCTACGACCTCTTCCCGCAGACGGGGCATGTGGGCGTGCTGGGCGTGCTCGAGCGCAAGGGCCAATAGCTTTTTGAGCGGCGGCGGGCTCTCGCAGGGGAATGGCGCTCCATCCGCTCATACGGCGTGGCGAATATGCGCCTGGATCCCGGCGCGATCTCGGGCAGCTCGCGGATATGGAACGCTCGACCATCTACGGAGTCGGCGACAGCGGAGGGATGTTCCACGGGATCCTGCTCCCCGGCTGCACCGCATCCCACTATAGGGTCCCTACGCTCGCGCACATGCAGCAGCTGTTCGCTTCGTGCCTCCCGTTCGGGCTGCAAGGCGCGCTGTTCGTCCCCTCGTACCGTCCCAAGGCGCACGAGCTCTTCCTGCGCGGCGAGGGAGAGGGCGCGATCAAGGCGCATCTCGCGCTTGCCGGCGGGGAAGAGGAAGGGTTCATGTGCACTCCCTCGACGGCGCTGCTCAGGTTCCGCGCGAGCGTCGACGGGATGTGCCTCGTCGTGCTCGACCAGGGGGCGGAACCCTTCATGGACTACCTCTCGGCCACCGGGCGCACGTTCTACGATCTCCCCCGCGCAGGCGGCGATTCCCCGCGCCCCGGAAATCCTTAGGCACTCCTCGGAGCTCGTGCGCCGCCTGGCAGGCAACCCACTTGAACGAGGCCGGCGTCCTCTCGCCCGGTGATATCCATGGGACTGACGAACAGGAAAGAGGAACAGCTGCGCGAGATGCCGATCATCAAGACGTCGATCGGCAAGAGCAAGGACGGGCGCTTCGTGCTGCACAAGACGACGATCACGCACATCAAGCCCGTCGCCTACTACGAGGCGGTGCTCGCGAGCAAGGGCGAGGAGGACGGGATCGAGGCGTAGGCCCTTCTTCTTTTTCTCCCCTTCCCGCGCTCCAGCGGCAACCTATTTAAGACGCGCCCCCGTCCGCGCCGGCATGCGCGTCCTCGTCACCGGCGGCTGCGGGTTCATCGGCAGCAACTTCATCCTCGCGATGCTCCGCGAGCGCCCGGACTGGACGATCGTGAACGCCGACAAGCTCACGTACGCGGGCCGCGGGAACAACCTCGCTTCGCTCGGGGGCGAGCCGCGCTACCGCTTCCTGCACGCGGACATCCGCGACGCGCAGGCGATCGACGCGGCCGTGCGCGAGTGCGACCTCATCGTGCACTTCGCGGCCGAGAGCCATGTCGACCGCAGCATCGCGAACGCGACGCAGTTCGTGCGCACGAACGTCGAGGGGACGCTCGTGCTCCTCGACGCCGCGGTGCGCCACGGCGGCAAGCGCTTCCACCACATCTCGACGGACGAGGTCTTCGGCGAGCTCGGCGCGACGGGGTCGTTCTCGGAGTCGAGCCCGTACGCCCCCCGGTCCCCGTACGCCGCGTCGAAGGCGGGCTCCGACCATCTCGTGCGCGCGGCCTTCCACACGCACGGGCTGCCGGTCACCATCTCGAACTGCTCGAACAACTACGGGCCGTACCAGCATCCCGAGAAGCTCATCCCCCTCTTCGTCACGAACCTGCTCGAGGGGAAGAAGGTCCCGCTCTACGGCGACGGGCGCAACGTGCGCGACTGGCTCCACGTCGAGGACCACGTGCGCGCGATCGATCTCGTCATCGCGAGAGGGCGCATCGGCGAGACGTACTGCGTGGGAGGGGGCGCCGAGCGCAGCAACCTCGAGGTCGCGCGCGCGCTGCTCAGGGCGCTCGGCAAGACGGAGGAGATGATCGAGCGCGTGCCGGACCGCAAGGGGCACGACTTCCGCTACGCGATCGACGCGACGAAGATCCGAGAGGAGCTCGGGTGGGCGCCGCGGATCGGGTTCGAGGACGGCATCGCGCGCACGGTCGCATGGTACGGGGAGCACGAGGCATGGTGGAAGCCCCTGAAGGAGTGAACGCTTCTGCCGCCTCCCTTACGGGCGAGCGATCGAGGTCGCATGACGGGGCGCCGAGGGGGAAGCCCCAGCCGGGGAGCGGCGCCGACACGCGCACATGCGAGCACCGCGAGCGGGGAAGCGGCAGCGAGCGCAGCGAGGCGCTCACGCTCAAGGGCCCGGTAGCCGTCGTCGGCAGCTCCGGCATGCTCGGGGGCGACCTCGTGCGCGCGCTGCGCGACGCGGGGCACGACGTGATCGCGCTGCCGAGGGACGAGCTCGACGTCACGGACCCCGGCCAGGTCGGGCGCCTCGCGCAGCTCTCGCCGTCGCTGCTCGTCAACTGCGCGGCCTACACGAAGGTGGATCTCGCCGAGCGCGAGCGCGACCTTTGCTACGCCGTGAACGTGATGGGCGCGGAGCATCTCGCGCTGCTGTGCGGCAGGCTCGCGATCCCCATGGTCCAGCTGAGCACCGATTACGTCTTCGACGGCGAGAAGGACGAGGGCTACGACGAGGACGACCCGGCGTCGCCGCTGGGCCACTACGGCACGACGAAGGCGCTCGCCGAGGAGATCGTGCGCGGCGCGCTCAGGAAGCACTACATCGTGCGCACATCGTGGCTCTTCGGCCACGGCGGCGAGAACTTCGTCGAGAAGATCCTCGCGAGGTGCGCGCGCGACGGGAACGCCACGGTGGTGGCCGACCAGCGCGGCTCGCCGACCTCGACGAGGGACCTCTCGAGGGCGATCGCAAGGCTCATCGGCGCGGGCAGCCCCTACGGCACGTACCACCTCACGAACGAGGGACGGTGCACCTGGCACGAGTTCGCGCAGGAGATCGCGCGCCTCGCGAGCCCGTCGTGCGTCGTCATGCCGTGCGCGTCCGGCGCGTTCCCGGCCGCCGCGCGCAGGCCGAGGAACTCCGGGCTGAACAACAACAAGGCTGAAAAACTGCGGCACTGGAAGGAGGCGCTGAAGGAGTACCTGGAGGAGAGAACGTGAAGGGTAATGGTTTGTGGCGCTGCGGAGTTCATACTGCAACTCCGTTGCAGGCTTTACGAAAATCGGGCTGCATGAATCGCCCGATTTTCTGGCAGCGCTCCAAGGCAGCGCCGGTCGTCGTCCCCAGTCCGTACAGGAGAGTCAGAACGCAGATCGTAGGTGGCACATCATGAAAGGCATCATCCTCGCGGGCGGCACCGGGTCCAGGCTCGCGCCCATGACGAACGTCACGAACAAGCACCTGCTCCCCGTCTACGACAGGCCGATGGTCATGCACCCGCTCGGCATGCTCGTCGATGTCGGCATCAAGGAGATCATGATCGTCGCGGGCAAGGGCCACGCGGGCCACTTCCTCGAGCTGCTCGGCTCGGGCGCAGACCTCGGCATCAGGCTCAGCTACGCCGTGCAGGAGAAGCCCGGCGGCATCGCGCAGGCGCTCGCGCACACGGAGGATTTCGCGGACGGCGGCAGCGTCGCGGTCGTGCTCGGCGACAACATCTTCGGCGATCGCCTCGACCTCTCGGGGTTCTCGAAGGGGGCGCGCATCCACCTCAAGGAGGTCGACGACGCGCAGCGCTTCGGCGTGGCGACGCTCGAGGGCAGCAAGGTCACGAGGATCGTCGAGAAGCCCGAGCGCCCGGAGACCCGCTACGCGGTGACCGGCCTCTACCTCTACGACGCGCAGGTGTACGGCTTCATCCGCGCGCTGCGCCCCTCGCCGCGCGGCGAGCTCGAGATCACGGACGTCAACAACAAGTACATCGAGAAGGGGCAGATGGAGGCGCGCGTCATCAGCGGGTTCTGGACGGACGCGGGCACGGTCGAGAGCCTCTATCGCGCATCGACGCTGGTGCGGGAGCTTCGCCATGGACGTCGAGAGGACTGACATCGAGGGCGTGCTCGTCATCACGCCGCAGGCCTATCTCGACGACCGCGGCCTCTTCTTCGAGGCGTACGTCGAGGAGCGGTACGCGCAGCTTGGCATCCCGCGCTTCGTGCAGGACAACGAGTCGCTCTCGCGCAGGGGAGTGCTGCGCGGCATGCACCTGCAGCTCCCGCCGTTCGCGCAGGGCAAGCTCGTGCGCGCGCTGGTCGGCGAGATCCTCGACGTCGCGGTCGACGTGCGCGCGGGATCGAGGACGTTCGGCAGGCACGTCGCGGTCGTGCTCTCGCACGAGAACCGCAAGCAGCTGTGGATCCCCCCCGGCTTCGCGCACGGGTTCGTCGTGCGCTCGGACCAGGCGCTCGTGCTCTACCGCTGCACGAAGGAGTACCGCAAGGAGCTCGAGCGCAGCGTGCTCTGGAGCGACCCCGCGCTCGCGATAGGCTGGGGCGTCGAGAAGCCGATCCTCTCCGATCGCGACGCCGCGGCCCCGGCGCTCGCGCAGGTCGAGAAAGAGCTCTCGAAGGTCAAGTGGACGTGAGAGGGAGTTTCCGGATCACTTGAAGAGCCGCATGACCTCGGGTCTCGCGAGCGTCACGTCGGGACTGCGCAGCCGGACGTAGAGCCCGATGGTCTCGTCGAGCACATAGTCCGCCGGCTTTCCTGCGGCAGCCTTGTCGCGCGCCGTGACGCAATCGATCGCATACGAGCAGCCCACATCCTCGAGCGCATCGCGGGCTTGCCGGGGGTCGAACGCGCCGAAATCGCCACTCCAGCCGTGTGCGCGGAGCCGTACGTACGCATCGTCCACGCCTCGCTCTTGCGCCAGAGAGAGGATGGGGGAGATCTTCCTCGGGGTCTCGCAGTCGCCGAAGAGCGTGAAGACAGCCATGATGTCCTGGCCAGGATCGTAGGTGAGCTTGTCGGGATGGCCTTCAGGCAGCCTGTCGAGCAGGTCGTACAGCTCGCAGCCGCCCGATAGGCGGCCTCCGCCTTGCAGCTGCGTCGCGCCTGCCTCGTGCATCCCTGCGGCGATGGAGCTGTGGTAGGAGTCTGCGGGTCCGAGATAGAGATGCGTCTTCTTCCCTCGCTTCCCGGGGACGAACTTCATGGTGTCGCTTATCGATATCCCTGCACGCAGCTCCTGGACAGTCCCCATTCCGCAGTGGTGCGAGAAGGGATTATTTATAGAATGCACATGAAGGGAGGAGAAAGGGTGGACAGCGACGCTGGGTTCCCACGCTAAAACGCAGTACCGCCAGCGACGTCGGCGCTCTTTACTTCCGAGTTCGAAATGGGATCGGGTGTGACAGCGCCACTATGGCCGTCCGGAGGCGAGGATACGCAAGGAGTTTATAAGGGTTTCGGAGCCCCTGCGCCGACGGCGCCAGCCTCACATCGCGAAGGCGCATCAGGGAGCCTCGGCACGCAGCTCGATGGGGAAGAATCCGCGCTTGCGCATCAGCTCCACCAAGACCTTGCGATGGCACATGCGCATGTCCCGCTCATAGCACACGAGCGCGCTCGTGCGCTCGCCCGCGATCGAGGCCGCGCGCGCGAAGGCCTCTCCCGCGGGCGCCGTGCGCAGGTGCAGCCTGAAATCCCTGAAGAACGCGCCGTAGTCGCGGTCCTGGCGCAGCCGCTTGCGCAATGCGCGCGGCGAGCCGAGCTCGCGCAGGTTCACGTAGGCGATGGAGCGGCGCGCGAGCGCATGCGCGAGCGCCGTCTTCGAGAAGCCCCGCTTGCGGCTCAGCGCGAGCTCGCGCACGTCGATGACCTGCGTGACGTCGTTCGCGGCGAGCGTGCGCACGAACTCCTCGACGCTAAGGCCGTCGTAGCCCATGGTGAAGAGCGCCCTGCCTGCGGGCTTTCCTGATCCGTTCGTGGGCCGCATAGCTCGCCGAGAGGGGGTCTTTCGCATCGAGGACGGGGGAAGGCGCGCGAGGCTATATGCGTTCCTGGCGCGAGAAGCCTTATGCCCTGCCGAGAGCCACGTCGGCGAGCTCCCTGACCGATGCCGCGGCCTTCGCGAGCGCCGCCTTCTCGTCGGAAGAGAGACCGATCTCGACGATCTCCAAGATCCCGCCCTCGCCGAGCCGCACGGGCACGCCGATGAACGCGCCCGAGATCCCGTACTCGCCCGAGAGCAGCGCCGCGCAGGGGACGATCTCGCCCGTGCCGTCGAGGATGGCGCGCGCCATGCGCGCGATGCAGGCCGCGGGCGCGTAGTAGGCGCTCGTGCCGAGCAGGCCCACGATCTCGGCCCCGCCCTCGCGCGCCTTCGCGACGGCGGCGTCGATGCGCTCGCGGGGAAGGGCTCGCGCGAGCGGCTCGCCCCTGACCGTGCAGCGCCCGGGCAGCGCCACCATGAGGTCGCCGTGGCTGCCGAGCACGAGCGCATGCACGTCCTTGACGGGCACCTTCGCCTCGTGCGCGATCGCGGCGGCGAGCCGCGCGCTGTCGAGCGCCCCCGCCATCCCGACCACGCGCTCGCGCGGGAAGCCGCTCGCGGCGTGCGCGACATGGCACATGACGTCGAGCGGGTTGCTCACGACCATCATCACCGCGTGCGGCGAGCGAGCGGCCGCCTCGCGCGCGACGTCGCGCACGATCCCCGCGTTCGTGCGCACGAGGTCCTCGCGCGTCATGCCGGGCTTGCGCGCGATGCCGGCGGTGATGACGATGAGGTCCGAGCCTTTCGTAGGGCCGTACGAGTTCGCCCCCGCGATGCGCGCGTCGCGCCCCTCGGCCGCGAGCGCCTGCGCGAGATCGAGCGCCTTGCCCTGCGGGAGCCCCTCGACGATGTCGACGAGCACGATCTCGTGCGGGGTCTGCGTCGCGAGCACGTGCGCGGCGGTGGCGCCGACGTTGCCCGCGCCGACGATGGTGATCTTTGCCATCCCCTTGACGGGGGGATGTCGGTATATAAGGGTTAGGGCAGTCGTGAAGAGAGAAGTTTCGTTTCCTCGGGCTGCTGCGGCGCACTCAGAAGGCCTTACGTCGCGCTCGCCTCCGGCACGAGTCGGCTCGGAAATGCCGTGCGTTTCCGGCCGCCGGAAATTCAGCGAATTTCCGAGCGCTCCTGGTAGACGCCAAGGCACAGGGAAATTCTCGGAATTTCCCGTGTCGGAAATCTCAAAGGTTTCCGAACAGCAGCTCCGAGAAAGGGAAAGGAAAGTCGCAAGGCCCAGAGAAGTACAAGAGAGTTAGCGAAATGGAACGTGGAGAATGAATGAAGGAAAGAACAGAGAGATGCATTGCGTCATCTCGAGGCGCAAACAGTTATAAAACCGGGAAGGAAATCCTGGCTCCATGGAGCGCATCAGCGTCATCGGCACCGGCTACGTCGGCCTCGTCGCGGGCGCGCTGTTCGCCTCGGTCGGCCACAAGGTCGCCTGCGCGGACGTCGACGCCAAGAAGATCGCGCGCCTCGAGGCGGGCGAAATCCCCATCTACGAGCCCGGCCTCGCTGAGATCGTGCGCAGGGCGGTCGCAGCGGGCACGCTCAGCTTCACGGCCGACGTCCCCTCCGCCATCAAGGCCTCGCGCGTGCACGTCATCGCCGTCGGCACCCCGTCGCGCGCGGACGGCTCGTTCGATCCCGTCTACATCCTCTCCGCCGCGAAGGCGATAGGCGACGCGCTGCGCGAGGGCCAGGGCCACCACGTCGTCGTCGTCAAGAGCACGATCGACGCGCGCATGTACGGCGAGGTGCGCGACGCGGTGCTCGAGGGGCTCGGCGAGCGCGAGGGCGTCGAGGTCGACGTCGTCTCGAACCCCGAGTTCATGGCGGAGGGCACGGCCGTGCGCGACTTCTCGAAGCCGCACCGCATCATCGTCGGCACGGACTCGCAGCGCGCGCGCGACGTCATGCTGCGCATCTACCGCGACTTCGTCAAGGACGACCCGCACCGCATCCTCTTCATGAGCCCGCAGTCGGCGATCGTGGCGAAGCTCGCGAGCAACGGCATGCTCGCCCTCAAGGTCGCGTTCATCGACGAGATCGCGCAGTACTGCGACGCGATCGGCGCGAACGTGGAGGAGGTGCGCGTCGGCATGGGCAAGGACCCGCGCATCGGGCACCACTTCCTCTTCGCGGGACCCGGCTACGGCGGGAGCTGCTTCCCCAAGGACATCCAGGCGCTGCGCGCGAGCAGCGCGAGGGAGGGCCTCGAGCTCCCGGTCGTGGGCGCCGTCGAGCGATCGAACGACGCGCACAAGCGCTACCTCCCGCGCAAGGCCGAGGAGTTCTTCGCTGCGCGCGGCGGCATCGGGGGCAGGACGTTCGCGCTCTGGGGCCTCGCGTTCAAGGCGCGCACCGACGACGTGCGCGAGTCTCCCGCGCTCGATATCATGATGC
>JAJPEB010000083.1 GCA_023252315.1 Candidatus Woesearchaeota archaeon
GAATGATAGCAGCCGCTCGCCCGTTCGCGTCCCGCAGCGCGGCGGAAGCTACAGCAGGAGCATGCCTGAGCCCGGCTACTCGCGCAAGGCTGCGTAGGGTTTTCTTGCGGGAGGCTCTTGTGAAGACAGCAGGCGGTGCGGCATTCCCGCTCACGATGCAGCGCCCAAGGGGAAATCGAGGTCGCGTGGCCCGGAGAAGTACAGGAGGCCTAGGAAAACCGAAGCATAGGAAAGAAGAGAGAAGGGCAGGAGACCGAGAAAGAAAAAGGAAGAGAGGAAACCGGAAGGCCGAGATCTGGAAAAGAGAATCGGAACAGGAGAGAGGAAAGAAAGGAGCGCCGCTCGCATCACCCGATCGGGCTCACGGCTTCCAGCGCAGCATCGTCCTCGGGAACGGGATCGCGTCCTTGATGCTCTCGAGGCCGCAGACCCACGCGACCACGCGTTCGACGCCCATGCCGAAGCCGCCGTGCGGCACGCTGCCATACCTGCGCGTGTCGAGGTAGAACTCGTACTCGTCCACCTTCTCGCCCTGCTCCTTGAGCTTGCGCACGATCTCCTTGAGATCGCTCTCGCGCTCGGAGCCGCCGATGATCTCGCCGTAGTGCTCGGGCGCGATGAAGTCGACGCCGAGCACCGTGCGCGGGTCCTCTACCGACTCCTTCATGTAGAACGCCTTGACCTTCTTCGGGTAGTGCGTGATCGCGATCGGGGTATCGAAGAGCTCGGAGAGCTTGTCCTCCTCGACCGTGCGCAGGTCCTTGCCCCACTCGACGTCCATGCCGCACCTCTCCTTGAGGAGCGCGAGCGCATCGGTATACGTCATGCGCGGGAACGGCTTCCCGAGCGAGGGCTCGAGCATCTTGGGGTCGCGGCCGAGGATCTCGAGCTCGGGCCTGCACTCCTCGAGCACCGTCCTCACGATGTGCTTGAGCACGCCCTCGCCGTGCGCGACGATGCGCTCGAAGTCCGCCCACGCCTCCTCCATCTCCGCGTGCCAGTACTCGGTGAGGTGCCTGCTCGTCTTGCTCTTCTCGGCGCGGAAGCTCGGCGAGACCGTGTAGATCCGCTCGAGCGCGAAGATCGCGGGCTCCGCGTAGAGCTGCCACGACTGCGCGAGGAAGACGCCCTGCTGGCCGAAGTACGGCACCGGGAAGAGCGTGCTGCCTCCCTCGCACTGCACGCTCTGGAAGATCGGGCTCTGGTACTCGAAGAACGACTTCGAGCGGAAGTAGCCGTGGATCGCGCCGAAGACGGCGCTCCTGACCTTGAGGATCGCGGTCATCTTCCGGCTGCGCAGCCACAGGTGCCGATTGTCCGCGAGGAACTCGATCGACTGGTCCTTCGTGATCGGGAACGTGTCGGACGTGCCGACGATCTCGATCGCGCTGACCTTGAGCTCGACACCGGTCGGCGCGCGCGGGTCCTTGCGCAGCGTGCCCGCTACCTGCACGCTCGCCTCGACCTGGAGCTTCGCCACCTGCTCCCACGCGTCCGCGGGGATGTCCTCCTTGCGCACGACGCACTGGATGATGTCCGAGCTGTCGCGCAGCACGATGAACTTGAACGCATTGCTCCCGCGCTCGCGATGGACCCAGCCGCGCAGCAGCGCGTCCCCCTCTGCTCTCGCGATCGCCTCGCGGACCGTGATGTAGTGACCTTCCATGTGTGCAGCCTCCTTGCGCCCGGTGATGTGATGATGAAAAAATACCCTTATCGATGAGAAGCCCGCTAGCTATTGAGACGCTTGGAGACGTACTTGCGGAAGAGCGCGAGCGATGCCATGAGAGGAGAGCCGGCGCGAAGGATATATAAAACTATGGACGAGAACGACGAGGAACGGACGCGTTTCTTCCCGCCATATGGCGCCGCGCAGGAGCATATGCCGCCCCCTGCGGGCACGCGAAACGCTTAAGAGCGGCCCTCGACGGGGATCGCGCCATGGATGGCGGCCTCGAGCGCATAGACCTCATGGAGCCGCAGGATCTGGCACGGCTCAACGGAGGGCTCGTCGCGTTCGTCCAGCGGGCCTACGAGCTCGCATGGGAGCGCTGCAGGGTGGCGCCCGATGCCGATCTCTACAGCGCGCTGGGGAACGGGACGCTCGAGAGGCTGCGCGCGGGAGAGGACGTCCAGTTCGCGCTCGACAGGGGGCAGCGATTCGGTATCAGCGCGTCGGGCGGGACGCTCGTCCCCTACGTCCTCGCCGCGAGGCCTTCGCCAGAGGAGGCGTACGACAGGCAGTTGCGCGCGCCGCACTACGGCCCCGACGACGGCGGCTAGCGCTCCTTGCCGATGTCCGCGACCGTCGCTCCCGAGAGCCGCGCCCAGTCCTGCGCGCGCATGCGCACGCTGCGGTAATGGCTGCCCGCGGAGAAGACGACGTGGTCGCGCGTGAGCAGCTCCGCGTCCGCGTAGACGGGAATCGGGGGCTCGCACAGGTTGCCGAACGGCGGCACGGAGCCGATGGGGCACCCGGTCGCCGCGAGCACCTTGGCCGGGTGCGCGAGCGAGACGTTCCTCTCGCCGAGGAGCGCCTTGAGCTTCCTGAGGTCGGCCCTGCGGTGCCCCGCGACGATGCACTGCACGAGCCTGCCGGATCCCGTCTCGAGCACGAGCGCCTTCGCCGCCTCCTCGATGCGTGTCCCGCGCACGCTCGCGGCGTCCTCGCTCGAGTGCACGTGCCCGTGCGCGAACTCCTCGTGCGCGACGCCCTCGCTCCTGAGCAGCGCGACGATGCGGCGGTATGCGGGGGTCTCGGGCTCTTCCATCGCGCAGTGACCGGCACCGTTAAATTAAGAACATGCCGGTGCGCTGCGCATGGGCATGCTGCACGTCGAGGAGCGCCACACCTCGGGAGAATGGGTCTATCGCTACGAGAACCACGAGCGCAAGGCGCTCGCCATCGGCGTCGCGAGCCTCCCGCTCGGCTTCCTCGCGACGCTCGGCCTCGCGTTCCTCTATCCGCCGTCGAGCGCATGGGTCTCGATCGTGTTCCCCCTGATGCTCGTGCTCTTCGCGCTCGGCCTCGGCCAGCTCGTCCTCAAGAGCCCCGAGGTGCTCGCGAAGGCGCTCGCCGCGCGCGTCCATGGCCGCAAGGTGTCGTGGGAGCGCCGCGGCGAGGGCATGCTGCGCGACCACGTGCAGGTGCGCATCGCGCGCGCGTAGCGTGTGAGCGCGAAGACTTCCCGGAAAGAGTAATCACTCTGCAATCAGAAAATATATAAGCGCGTCCTCGTTCGCCCCGCCTATGCGCCGCGCATCGCTGCTGCCCACGCTCGCGGCTCTCGTCGCCGCCTCGTGCAGCCCTTCCCTGCACTACGCGCAACGTTGCTCGGGAGAGGCGACGTTCTTCACCGGCGACGGGAGCGCATATAGCGCCACCGTGTGCACGGCCTACGATCCCAAGGGCGTGGCGCAACGCAGGACCACGTCCGTGCGGCTGACCAGCGGCGCAGGCGCATGGAGATCGATCTCTGGCGCGGAAGACGCAGTCGGCGGGCGCTTCACCGGCGAGTTCACAGCGCTCTCAGGCAAGGATAGGCAAGGGAGCGTGTATCTGTGGGGGCCCGTGCTCCGGGGCAGAGGAGAGGAGCGCTTCGAGGACGCGCAGTGGTACGTCGCGCATGCGCAGTTCGTTGCAGGCGTCGCGGATCCCGTGCCGAACCCGTACGATGCGGGCCGCCACCTGCTCCCTTCTCGGTAGCTACGGCACCAATCTCTCGGGATCCCTCGGGAAGAGGATCGCCTCGCGCACGTTGGGCAGCCCGAGCAGCTTCATCGTGAGCCTGTCGATCCCCATGCCGAATCCGCCGTGCGGGGGGACGCCGTAGCGGAACGGCAACGTGTAGAAGTCGAAGTCCTCGACCTTGAGCCCCTTGCCCGCGATCTGCGCGCGCAGCTCCTCGTGGCGGTGCTCGCGCTGGCCGCCGGAGACGAGCTCGTCGCCCATGTACTCGAGGTCGAAGCCGCGCGAGAGCTGATGGCCGCTTGCGCTCCCCTCCGCCATGATGTAGAACGGCTTGAGCGCGAAGGGATACTTCGTGATGAAGTACGCGTCGGCGCCGCGCTGCTCCTTCATGAGCGTGCCGAGCAGCTTCTCGTCCTCCGTGCCGATGTCGTCGCCGAAGGGGATCTTCCTGCCCGCGCCCGCGAGCATCGCGAGAGCGCGCTCGTACGTGACGCGCGGGAACGGGAGCGTCGGCACCTCGATCTGCGCGCCGATGAGCGCGAGCTGCGGCGCGCATTCCTTCACGAGCGTGCCAGCGACGTGCGCGAAGAGGCGCTCGAGCAGCGAGAGGACGTCCTCCTCGTCGCGGATGAACGACATCTCGAGGTCGAGCTGCGTGAACTCCGTCTGGTGGCGCATCGTGTGCGAGTTCTCCGCGCGAAAGCTCGGGCCGATCTCGAACACGCGCTCGAAGCCGGCCGCGAGCATCATCTGCTTGTAGAGCTGCTGGCTCTGCGAGAGGTACGCCTTGCGCTCGAAGTACTTGAGCTCGAAGAGCGTGGCTCCGCCCTCCGCGCCCGCCGAGATGATCCTCGGCGTCTGCATCTCGATGAAGCGCTCGCCCTGCAGGAACTCGCGGATCGCGTGGTTGATGCGGTTGCGCGCCTTGAAGATCGCGAGGTGCGCGGGGTTGCGCAGGTCGAGGAAGCGGTAGTCGAGGCGCGTGTCGAGGCCCGCTGGCGTCTTGCCCGTGATGTCGAGCGGGACCCCCGGCTCTGCCGCCGAGAGCACCTCGAAGTCCTCGAGCGCGACCTCGTTGCCCCCCGCCTTGAGCTTGCTCGCCTGGACCGCGCCGAGCAGCACGATGACGGACTCGGGCGTGATGCGCTCGACCTCTGCGAAGCGCGGGTGCGTGCCGGGGACCGTGACCTGCACGAGGCCCTCGCGGTCCCGCAGCGCGATGAACGCGATCTTCCCGAGGCTCTTGACGGACTGCGCCCAGCCCGCGAGCGTGACGGCGTCGCCGGGCGCCATGCGCTGGACGTCGCTCGTGAAGGCGCGCTTGTGGAGGTCGATGGGCATGGTCGCGCGAGGCGGTCGTCGTCTTAAATAGGTTTGCCTGGTCGAGGATGGCGGCTGCCTGGACAGGGGAAACCTGCTTAAGCGTGCGCAGGCTCCCTCCTCCCCATGGCGCGACTCCCCGCGTACGCGAGGCGAAACCCCGCGATCCTCGAGACGTTCGTCTCGCAGCCCGAGCGCGCTCCCTGCTACGTGCGGGCGCGCGAGGACGCGACGATCGTCGGCTCGGACCACTCGGCCCCCGGCAGGTGGAGCGTCGCGGGGATAGCCTTCAAGAGGCGGATCGCGGCGTGCGACCACGTGCTCCTCGAGGGATGCCCCGGATCGTCGCTGCTCGCGCAGACGCTCGCCGTCCCCGAGCTCAAGCACGCGCTGAGCTACGACCACCACGCCGAGATCATCGCGGGCAGCCGGGCGAGATACCTCGAGGACGCGGATATCGCCGGCCTGCTCGAGGCGCGCGGCGTGCGCCTGGAGCTCTACGGGGCGCTCCAGCTCCTCAACATGCTTCCCGAGCTCATACGGCAAGCGGGACCCGAGCGTGCGTACGAGGAGGCGCGCTGGTACGCGCAGACATGGCGCGAAGCGGGGCAAGGGTACGCGAGGCTCGATCCCGAACGCGCCGTACGCGCCGCGCTCCTCGCGCTCTCGGCCCTGCCCGAGCGCCCCGAGCCCGTCTACGATGCGGGGAGGGTCTTCGCATGGTACAAGGCGAAAGTGCGCGACGAGGCGCTCATCTGCCCGCGCGCGAGCGAGCTATGCCGCACGCTCAAGGGGCGCAAGGCGATCGTGGTCGGCCTCTCGCACGTGCGCCCGCTCGAGAAGGAGCTGCGCGGGGAGCGCTACGAACATGTCCCCGGGTTCGCCGAAGTGCCTCTGTGGGACGCGTTCGCGCGCACGCTGAGCGCGCAGGACAGGGAGGCGCTCGCGGGCGTCGAGCGCGCGGTCGCGTTCGGCTAGCTGCCGTCTCTCTCCTCGCGCTCGTCAGGGGCCTGCTTCCCCGCGAGCATGCCCGCGCCCTCGGGGCGCAGGGCGAGCTCGTAGAGCAGCTGCTCGACC
>JAJPEB010000084.1 GCA_023252315.1 Candidatus Woesearchaeota archaeon
TCCTCGTCATGCTCGCGACAGCGGTCGCGGCCGCGCTCGCGGCAGGCGTGTTCGAGACGCTCGAGGGATCGTCGGGAATCGCTCCCTTCGCGCTCCCATTCTTGCGCGCGGTCTTCTTTGTCACAGTGCTCCTGCTGGGAGTGAGGATCTGGCAGTCGTTCGCGCATGGCGAGGGGAGCGAGGGCGGGGATGACCACGGGCACGGCGCACATGCGGAGCAGCACCATGAGGGGGGAGAGGGTGAGGGGGATGAAGGCGGCGACGCGGACGCGGCTGCGCTCGCAGCTGCGCTCGCGGCCGCTGCGCAGGCGCGAGGTCATGAGCATCACGATGCCCCTGCGCCTCGCGGAGGCGATCAGGGGCACGCTCCCGGAGCAGGCCACGACGAACCGCACGGAGGGCCGCACCACGATCCCGAGGATGGAGGGCATGGCCCTCAGCGAGGAGACGGCGAGGGGCAAGGGCACCCGCCTGCTCATCACGAGCACGAGGATCCCGCGCATCACGAGGATCCCGCGCATCACGAGGAGGATCGCCACCACGGACCGGGCGATGACAGCCAGGAGGACGAGCGCGAGCGAGGACATACGCACGAGGAGGGAGGCGATGAGCGCCACGGGTCTGAGCATCTGCCCGGGGAAGAGGAAGGAGATCCGCAGGCGGCGATCGCGGGAGCGGAGACGGAATTCGTCCGCGAGTTCGACGATACGATCGCGCAGCAGCGCGAGGGGCTCGAGCAGCATCTCGGGGGGCTCGACGAGAGGCATGCGTCGGATGGCGAGGCGTACCAGGAGGCGATCACGCGCGCGCACGAGCAGCACAGCAGAGGGCTCGACCGCTATTATGCCGAGACCGATGCGGAGCTGCAGCAAGTGGACGCAGAGGCGTCAGCGCACCTCTCGCATCTGGTCGAGAACGAAGAGCGCGATATCGCACGTGCCGAGGCAGCCGAGCTCGCAGGCATGTCCGCCTCGCAGGTGCGCGCGCATTACGCACAGGAGCGCGCGGCGACACATCTGTTGCAAGACGAGGTCGCCGAGTCCCGTACGCACCTGCGCGAGTCGGTCGAGGCGGAGCACAGGCACGTCGAGAGGCTCGTCGCGCGCTACAGGGACATCCCCCGCACGCCGCCCGATCCCGAGCAGGATCTCGGGAATCCCGATGTGGAAGGGGGCGACGGCGAGCACGACGGGGAGCGCGCATCATCCGTCGACACAGGGCCTTTGGGAGAGGGATTCGAGACCGAAGGGGGCGATGAGGAAGACGGTAAATTACTGCGCTTCAGGGAATAGCGCGCATGCTCCGCGAGCGCCTCACTTCCTCGTCTTGTAGCCGTTGACGCCTGCGCTGACGAGCGGCACCGCGAGCGCGGTGTCGAGCGCGAGCGCAGCGCCGTACCGCAGCGCCTCGACGGCATGCCCTGTCGCGCCCACGATGTTCGTGTAGCACGACATCCCCTCCTGCGCCATGTCCCACCCCAGGAACGCGAACAGCCCTGCTGCGGCGCCGACGCCTACCCATCCCTTGGGCTTGAACTTGTGGAGCGCCCACGTGCCTGCGGCGATGAGGGGGTTGACGGCGAGCTGCTGGCCGACGTACCCGAGGTCGTGGAAGAGCTGGACCGTCGTCGCGTAGGCGTCGTGCAGGTACGAGCCCGTGCCTGTGGGCGTCGAGCCGTGGGGGGCGAGCCATGCGCTTGCCCCTGCCACGATATGCGCGAGGTATGCGACGGGCTTCTTCCATATGTCCGAGATGTGCGGATGATTGCGCTCCCGGAACGAGTGCCACGCGAGATACGCAGGGGCGAGATCCACCGCAGCGCGCGCGACGTGCTGCATGACGTCCATCGCGGCGCCTCCCGAAGTCGCGGCCTGGTACGCGTCGACGCCGTGGCGCACGACGAGGTATGACATGACTCCCGCGAGCGTCGAGCGGATCGCGTAGGACGCCTTGCCGTGCCGCTCGCTCATGTGCATGATGCCGACGCTCGCCACCGCGGCCGGTGCGAGATCGAGATAGGTGACCGCATGCTCGAGCCCCGAGCCCGCGCTCCCCGCCCAGGGATGCGCGCCCGCAGAGTTGAGCGCAGAGAGCCCTGCTGCGGCAATCGGGGTCCCGATATGGAGGAGCTGCGTGCCGTGATGGCGCAGCCAGTGATAGACGCCGCTATCGTGCAAGGCCTTGTGGCGGGTATGCGTCTGATGGACCACGCTCTCCAGTGTCTTCTTCTTGCCTCCCGCGGGCGGCGGGGATGGAGGATGCGGCGGATGCGCTGACATGCAGCTCGCTCCGGCTACGCTTATTTATATATTTTCTTATTTTTGCTACTTTAAAGTACTAACTAATAGGAAGGTTTAAGTATCCCGCGACGGAACGCTCCTGCATGTCCCAGCGCCTCATCGACCGTGCGGCATTCGTGGTCGGAAGCCATTGCACCCTCGCGACGGGGCTCTACTACGCAGGAAGGGGCGCGCACGCGGCGCTGAGCGCGATCCCGGGCATCTCGAGCGCGCTCGGCTGGACCGAGGACCATCTCAGCGATCCGGTGAAGCTCGGGGCGACGCTCGCCGTGGGCGTCGCGACACAGGTCTACGCGGGACGCAAGCTCATCTGGCCGTACGCGCGGCGCATCGCGGACAAGCCGTTCAGCTGGGGCAAGACGGTCGCCTACGCGTCGCTCGCGGGGCTGCTCGGGTGGCACGCAGGCTGCGGAAGCGATGTCAGGCGCATCTCGGGGAGCCTGCGCGACGGGCTGCAGCGCGAGGACTTGCTCAACGTCCCCAACGCTCGCATGGTCGCAGGGTGGGCGGCGGGCATGCGCGAGGCGCGCTCCCTCAACGCGCTCTCGAGGAAGCTCACCGGCAGGAGCTTCGACCGCCACATCGATGGCGGGCTCGACGCGATCCTGAGCGCGATCGACGATTTCGCGACCAGGACGAACAGGAGCCTCGCAGAGCAGGTGCGCGTGGAGAGCGATATCGACCGGGCGACGCATGCGAGGAATCCTGCCTTCCCGTACAGCGACGACCTCTCGCGCGTCGCGCAGAAGTACGTCGGGAAGGGCTACTTCAGGAACGCCGAGGAATTCGTCTACGTCGCACGCGTGCTGGATCGCGAGGCAGGAGGCGAGGGTCTGGAGGGGATGCGGGCGGTCGCATGGGTGATGAAGGACCGCGTCGACTCTGGCATCGACTACTTCTCCCGCGGCAGGCAGGGGAATTACTTCGACGTCGCGTTCAAGAGCGGCATGAACAGCAGGGGCGCGCGCGTCTACCAGTTCTCGTGCGTCGCGCAGCAGGGCTGGGAGCGGTACTGGAGGGACAACGAGGGCGAGGGGAAGTGGGACATGTACCGCGACGGCGCGCTCCATGTCGACGTGGGGAAGATCAGCCGTGCGCGCGCGGGCCTCGCGGTGCAGGCGCTCACGGACGTGCTCGACAACCGCGTCCCTGACCCGACCGGCAAGGCGCTCTTCTACCAGAACCGGCGCGCAGCGGACAGGTTCAACCAGGACTGGGACAGGAAGTATCGGCACACGGTGGATATCGGGCACCACAGCTTCTTCAGGCTCCGGGGCTAGCGGTCCCGTCCTGCCCTCGCTCGCGAGGAGAAACGTTTATAACCCGCTCTCCATCGGGGGCGCGCATGGGCAGCGCCACGACGCCGAAGAGGTTCCTCCTCGCGGCGCTCGTCCTTGCGGGGCTCGTCGCGCTGCCGCAGGCGCATGCAGGCCCATTCGACAACCTCGACTCCTCCTCGTTCGGCGACGCGATCGCGCGCCTCATCGTGGGGTTCGGCCAGCTCGTCTACAACATCACGTCGATCGACGATCCCGCCGTGAACGTGGGCATCATGCGCGGCCTGCTCTTCGTCGTGCTCTTCGGGTTCCTCTACGGCGTCATCCACTGGGTACTCACGCAGCGCCAGTTCCGCAACGCGAACCAGATCTCGATCGTGGCGGCGTTCTGCATCTCGCTCATCTCGCTCGCGATGCCCAACACCATCATCCTCTCCTCGATCGTGGCGCTCCTCGTGCCCGTGGGCGCGGTATCGGTGCTCACGTACTTCGGCATGATCGTGCTCCGCGGCGACAGGCTCATGCATCTCCTCGGCGCCGCCGTCATGTACCTCGCGTTCGTGATCGCCACGTACTCTGCCGACAAGTTCGCCGACTTCAGCGGCGCGGACGTGTTCTTCTCCGTCGATTTCATGACGAAGATCCTCTCCGACGTCGCGATCATCATGTTCGTGATCTTCATCATCAAGCTCTTCTTCCTCCTCTTCAACCAGGGGCACGACCACGGCGCCGCCGCGGGGGCGCCCGCCGCCCCCCACCATTAGGGGCACGTTCTTAAACCGCTGCCGCCGTATCCTCGTCGCGCATGACCACATGGAACCGCTTCGCCGTCGAGGTAGGCCCGCTCTTCGCGCGCACGCGGGACGCCGCGGGATGGGTCGTCGTGCGCGCTGCGGCGTACGCCGCGGACCGTCGCACGGCGATGCCGCAGGGGTACGTCCTCGCGCTCAAGGACACGCCGTTCTTCGCGAGGGTGCGCGAGCTCCCCGCTGACCGTGCGCCGTTCCGATCGCTCGCGCCCTGGGGGAGCGCGTACGCGGTCCGTCTCGCGCTGCGCAAGCGCTCCACGCTCGTGTTCGAGCTGCGCGTCCCTGAGGGCGCGCCGGAGGCGACGGTATGGGCGCGCTTCCTGCTCTGCTCCGCGCGCGCGTCAGGCGAGAAGCTCGTCGTCGCGCGTCGCGGGCTCGAGCTGTGGCGCAGCACAACGGCGCATGCGTCGGCGGGAGCGCTCTCCGAGGAGAAGGCGATCGGCGACGTCGAGAGCTGGGTCGCGAGAGAGCTCAAGCGCGTCGGGGCGCAAGAGACGCTCAACTGGCACAACGGGGAGGATCTCGCGCAGTTCAAGGCGCTCGTCGACGAATTCTCCGTGAGCGCGGACGCGCTGCGCTCCGAGATGTCGCGCGACCTCGCGCTCCATGCGCGCTACGACGAGATCAGGCGCATCCTGCATGCGTGCACGGCCGCGTACGAGGGGAAAGCGGGGGACGCGGTGGCCATCGACCGCGCGCTGCGCAGCATCACGAAGCGCTCGCTCCTCGAGAAGATGCTCGCGCTCGAGAAGGAGGCGGAGCGGGTGCGAGCGCTGGCGAAGGCGGCATGACCCTCGCGCCCGCGGCGGGTTCCGCTAGGAGAAATCCCTCATCGCCATGACGCTCTCGATCACGACCTCTCCCAAGCGCTCTGCGTCCTGCTCCATGCGCGCGAGATCGAGCGTCCCCGAATATGCTCCCTCGATCTGCGCGGGAAGCTGCGCACGTATCTCCTCGCGCCTCTGGCCGATGAGTCTCGCTGCAGCGACGTGCGCCAGCCCGTCTTGCGGAGAGAGGGAGTGGGCGATCTGCGAATCGTCGTCCTGCCCCAGGAAATCCCGCACCCTCACGAAGAGCGATGCTTGCGTCTCGATGCTTCCTTTCAGCATCTCCTTGAACTGCTCTGCCCATACCGGAGGAATGTAGCTGCCGTTCGCGATGCGCTCGGCTCTCCCGAGCAGCAGGACGTAGAGCGTCTTCATGATGCGCGCCTCCTCCGCGATCGCCGCGTCCACGCCATACACGTCCCTCACCAGTCTCATCGATGCCCTCAGCTCCCTCGCCGCGTGCTCTTCGATCTCGACTGCCTGGGGGATGCGGTCTTGCGGCAGCGCGATGCACGTGACGATCAGGCTCTTCGCAAGGGCGACCATCCATGCGTTCGAGGCGCCTCTGCTCGCGGATTCCGCCTTCGCGAAGCCGGATTCGAGTGCCATCGCTAGCCGCCCCAGGTACGTGAGCACGATCCTGTTGTGCTCGGCCGATGATCGCTGCCTCTCCGTCGCCACCTCGCCCCTGGAGCGCTTCTCGCGGCCCGGCACGGAGTCGAGCGCCTCGGCGTAGATGCCGCCGAGCCTCATGTTCGCG
>JAJPEB010000085.1 GCA_023252315.1 Candidatus Woesearchaeota archaeon
TTCTCGATCTCCTCGAGCGGCGAGACCGGGAAATCCTTCACCTTCTGGAAGACGGATCTCGGGCCCATGACCCGCTCGAGCCCCTGCGCGGCCGCTTCACCGCCCCCGACGACATTCTCGAGGCCGGCAGCGTTGCCGCGCCTCATTCGTGCAGCTCCATGTTCTTGAGCACCGCCTGCAGGACGTCCTTGTAGTCCGCGAGGCCCTTGATCCTGCCGTTCTCGGTGATGAGGCACGCGTGGTTGTGGCGCTTCATCATCACGTGCAGCGCGAACTCGGGAGCCTGGCCGATCTCGGCCGAATCCACGGGCGCCGTCATGATGTCCTTCGCCTTGAGCGTCTTGAGGTCCTTGCCCTGCGCGACCGCCTTGTACGCGATGTCCGTCACGGACACGACGCCGAGCGGCGCGTTGTCCTTGTCGACGACGAAGATGTAGTGGGCGCGCTCGTCGCGCATGTACTTCGCGACATCGACGAGCGAGGTGTCCGCGTTGCGCGTGCGCACTTGCGCGAGCGGGATGGTGTGGAGTGAGGAGACTGCCGCCTTCTTGGGCGCGGGGATCGTCTTCTTGGGCTTCGCTGCCATGGGAAATTGCCCGGATCCGAGATTTATAATCCTTCTGCTTTTCCTTCCCGAGGGGTTCACATCCTCCTGAAGAGCGGCCCCTTCGGCAGCCCGAGGGCCTGCCTGCGCGTGAGCGGCCTCGCGATCAGCTCTCCCGTCTTCACGATCCTGCGCGCGAGCCAGAGGCTCACCGCGACGAAGACGATCCTGCTGCCCCACAGCGTGCGCTCCTTCCAGAACTTGCCCCGGCGGTGGTAGCGCTCGAGCGCCTCCTTGTAATAGGGGTCCGCGTTGAGCTGGCGCTCCTTCTCGTTCACCTGCTCGGCGAGGGCTCTCAGGTCGGGATGGTACTTCCCCCAGGTGTCCACGTTCTGCCTGTCGAACTGGCGCACCTGCGCGAGGTTGCGCACGGATGTCTCCCATGCCGCCGCGAGCGCGAGCAGCTCCGCCTTCTCCCCGTCGGTGAGCGTGTCCGCGTCCGCTTTCGCGAGCAGCTCGGCCATGCGCCTCTTGATGTGCCGGGTCGTCTCGTAGATGCCGTTCTCCATCCTCCGGATGTCCTCGAAGCGCTCGTCGTACGTCTGCAGCCTCCGCCTGCCGTCCTCGTCGATCTCAACTGACTGGTGCATGTCCCTCCCGAAGACGTGCTTCTGCATCCAGTCGTAGACGCCGCCTCTCACATCGTGGATGGGCGTGCCCTCTATCTTGCCGAGCACGCTCTTGCGGGCGGCGTCGTTCGCGTTGTGCGTGAACTCGTCGTAGCTTATCTGCATGGACGAGAGGAAGTTCCTGAACGACTTGTCGTCGTGGATGAGCGTGTCGATGCGCCTCGCGTCGTCGCCGAGCGCCTCGCCCACGGCCTTCCTCTTCGCGTCGTATTGCTTGCTGAGGCGGTCGTAGTCCGTGATGGCGGAGATCGTGTCCTTGAGCCTGCCTGTCGCGAGCTGGAACTCGTCGATCGATACTCCGAGCGCTCGCGCGAGGTCCGCGACGTACTTCTCATGGAACCAAAGCGTGCCGCCGCCGACTGCCGCGAAGAACGCCATCTTGAGGACCGTCCTGCGCGTGCGGGAGCGCTCGAGCGCCCTGCGCGACTCGTCGTAGTCGTAGAGCTGCACGAGCGTCTCGAGGTCGGGGCCCTGCAGCACGACCGTGAGGTCCTCGCTGCACATGATCGTGAAGAACAGGTAGGGGCTCTCCCGCACCGAGATCATGAAGCAGTAGTACGTCACCTGGCCTCGGAACCTCCTGCGGGTGTCTGCGTACGTCCCCATGAATCCCTCGTGCGCGATGTCGAGTCGCTCGCGCGCCGCGAGCCGGTGCAGCAGCTCGTACGCGTGCTCTGCGGTCGCGTTGCGCTCGAGCTCGGCGAGCGCTTCACCGATGCGCCCGAGCGCGGTCCTCACCGTCTTGCGGTGGTCCTGGTCGCCGAACCGGTTCTCCTCCGGCACGGGCATGAGCCCTTCCATGAGCTGTAGGAGAGCGCCGTACTCGGCCCGCGAGGGCCCGTAGTGCTGCGCGAGCGCAGCGAGCAGCCTGCGCAGCGCGCCTGCCGACTCGTTGAGCGCGCCGATGCGCGTGCGCGCGTCGCCCTGCGGAGGATCCTCCGCCGCCTGCGCCTCCTGCTCCGCGATGAGCGCGCGTGTCGACGCGATCGCCTCGCTGATGCGCGCGAGCAGCTCGACGAGCGGTATCGGCGCGCCTTCTTGAGAAGTATCTGCCATGCGTCACGCTCGGAATGCGCCTTCCCGCGCGCGAGGCTCATTTAATCCTTTCGCTCGAGAAGCGATTCCCTGCCCTCGACGCTGCGGCCTGCGGCGCCGGGCTCCGATATGCGCAAGGGCAAGCGAACGAGTATATGCCGCGCCGTTTTCCACTGGCGGTCCTGTGTTAGTTGCACCGCGAATGAACCTCTACCTGATCCGCCACGGCAAGACCTCGTCGAACGTCGCGAAGGTGTACCAGGGGAAGGGCCACGTGAGCGCGCTCACGCCAGACGGCCATCTCCAGGCGCGGCGCATCGCGTCGCAGCTTCGCCTCGGCGCGCTGCTCAGCGGCCCCACCGTGCGCGCGCTCGAGACCGCAGCGCCCATCGCGCTCGCGAGCGGCATCGGGGTCCGGACCGAGGCGCTCCTCGACGAGCTCGACTACGGGCCCTTCGTCGGCATGTCGTATGCGACGCTTCCCGAGGGCTACGCGAACGTCTACGAGTACATCTTCAACGGCGGCGATGCGGACCTGCAGGCGGCGGTGCGCGAAGGGACGCTGCGAGCGCGCGCGCTCCTCGCCAGGCTGCGCACGCGCGACGGTCCGTGGGAAGGGATCGGCCTCGTCTCGCATGGGAGCCTGCTGCACATCCTCACGTGCCTGCTGCTCGAGGTGCCCGTGCGCTACGCGAGGGATATGTTCCTCGACAACGGGGAATACCACGAGTTCTCCTTCGAAGGGGCGCGTCCCGTGCGGCATCGGCTACGCATCCTCCCGCGCGCGCAGGAGCGGACCTTTTCCTAGGACCCAGCGAGGCCCTTAGAGCAGCTCAGCGAGGAGCTTCGCCGCCACGCGCGCCGTGGCCTCGTCCTCGCGCGCGTCGACGACGAGCTCGCACGACGAGATCTCCTTCACGAGCCGCAGGCGCTGCACTGCGTAGAGCAACTCGCGCGTGGAGAGGCCGCCGGGCGAGGGAGAGGCGAGCCCGGGCGCGAACGCGGGATCGAGCACGTCGAGCGAGACGAGCAGGTGGCAGCGCGGCTGCGCGCGTGCGCGCTCCATCGCGGCGTCCGTCATCTCCGCGAGCCCCTCGGCGACGATCCTGCGCATCGGGAACGCCCCCGCGCGGTGCCGCTCGAGCAGCGCCCATTCCTGCGGCAGCAGATCCCGCACCCCGAACGCGGTGAGGCGCCGGGGATCGAGGCCGCGCGAGAGCAGCGTATGCAGGATCCCTCCATCGCGAAGGCCGAGCGAGGGTGCGAGCAGGACGACGCCCGCGTCGGGCGCATGCTCGAGCGCGCGCAGCGCGGCCCACGCCTGCGTGGAGAGCGTGAGCGTACCCGCGACGTCGCCCGCGGGCAGCGGCGATGGCGCAGAGGAGAGCTGGCTCCCCGACTCCTTGAGCCGGACGGCGCCGAGGAAGGCGAGCGCGAGGTCGACGCACGGGTCCCTCTCTGCGACGACGAGCTGCATCCTTGCAGGCGGTCGCGCGGGGTTTAAATCGCTTCGCAACCTTTAAAATCGCGCCCCCGCGCGCATGCGCCGTGGAACCGCTGCGCGTGCTCATCTTCTCCCGGATGCCCGTCGCGAGGGTCAGGGCGCTCGTGCGCGCGCAGGGCATGCGCCCGGTGCGCGTAGGTCCCGACGTCGTCCTCACAGTGGGAGGCGACGGCACGCTGCTGCTCGCGGAGCACCGCTACCCTGGCGTGCCGAAGCTGCCCGTGGGGCGGAGCAAGACCTCGCGCACGTGCGGCATCCTCGACATGGACGACGGGGTGCGCCGCCTCGCGGCCGCGTGGCGCGCGGGTAGGCTCGAGACGCGCGCCGAGATGAAGCTCTCGGCCTCGATCGTGCGCGGCGCGAGGGAGCGGCGCCTCCCCGACGCCATGAACGACGTCGTCGTGCGCAACCGCGTGCAGGCGCACGCGCTGCGCTTCTCGGTCTCGTCGGGCAGGCGGAAGTGGGACGGGCAGATCGGCGATGGCGTCATCGTCGCGACGCCGTTCGGCTCCACGGGGTACTTCGAGAGCGTCACGCGCACGACGTTCGCTGCGGGCATCGGCCTCGCGTTCAGCAACACCGTCGCGCCGAACGCGCCTGCGGTGCTCTCCGCGCGCGCCGTGGTCGAGGTGCGCATCGAGCGCGAAGACGCGCTCGTCTCGATCGACACCCTCGAGCGGACGTGGCGCATGCGCCGCGGCGACATCGTGCGGCGCCCGGCGTCGCGCGCCTGCTCAAGGTCTAGCCCCCGCCGCCCGCAGCCCCTTCTCGAGCTCGCGCGTGAGGAAGCGCACCACTTCAGGGCTTGTGTAGCCGAGATCGCCCGCGAGGCGCAGGAGGACCCTCGCCTGCGCGAGCTCCTGCGCATCGTCCGCGAGCAGGCACTCGAGCGCGATCGCCTGCAATGCCGCGCCGATCGCGACGTTCTCCCTCGCTATCTCGTCGACGAGCGGGAAGAAGTCGAGCAGGAACGCGTAGATGGGGCCTTCGTCCATGGCTGTGGCGCTGCGTGCGCGCTCAAGAGGGTTTCTCGCGTGCGGGCGCACAGCGTGCGGACAGGCCCGGAACGTCGCGGAAGAGGAAGAAAAAAGTAAGGAAAAGGGAGCCACGCATAGGAGAGCGACAAGACTGAAGCCAAGAGGAAAAGGCAAGGATTGCGGACTCTTGGTAACCGCGGGCTGAACTGCTCGTTGCCTCGCAGCGTACACCCCGGTCCCATCAACCCGATCTTCTATCGGCGTCCTCATGTCTCTTTTCAAGGCGGGTTTCGTGCTTAGATGCTTTCAGCACTTATCCCTTCACGCGTGGCTGCCCGGCCTGCCTTCCCAGACAACCGGTAGACTAGAGGCGTGGAGCCGCCGTTCCTCTCGTACTAAGCGGTCCTTCCTTTCAGACATTCACACAGGTCCAGTAGATATCATACCAACTGCCTCGCAGCGTTGTGAACCCAGCTCACGATCCCTTTTAATGGGTGAACACCCCCACCCTTGGCCGCTTCTGCACAGCCAGGATAGGAAGAGCCGACATCGATGTAGCAAGCCGCGCCGTCGATATGAGCTCTCGGGCGCGACAACTCTGTTATCCCCGGAGTAACTTTTCGGTCACATCTAGCCCTCAACAAGAGGAGCTAAAGGATCGCTAGGCCAAGATTTCTCTACTGAGATCTTTCACATTGGGATCCCAGTTAGGCCGGCTTTTGCCCTTGCACTCTACACCGGATTTCTGACCCGGTTGAGCCGACCATTGGGCGCCACTGATACCTTTTCAGCGGCGTTCCACCCCAGACAAACTGTCCACCTGATGGTGTCCCTCGAGAGAGGTAGAGTAACGTAAACATCGAAGGGAAGTGTTACAGGTTCGAGTACACAGGGACTGGCGTCCCTGCTTTGACCTCTCCTTCCTACTCTATACAACGATGTTCACGTCACAGCAACAGGCTACAGTAAAGTTTCACGGGGTCTTCGCTTCCCACTGGACCTCTCTGGCGTGTGCACCAGAATCGGATTTTCGGAGGGATTTACGTAGGGACAGTGGAGATCTCGTTACGCCATTCATGCAGGCCGTCAATCAAACGGCAAGGCATTTCGCTACCTTAAGAGAGTTATAGTTACCCCCGCCGTTTACCAGCCCTTAGCTCCGTTGGACCGGAGTTTTAGGTACTGACACTGGGCAGACGTCACC
>JAJPEB010000086.1 GCA_023252315.1 Candidatus Woesearchaeota archaeon
CAGCGCGCGCTCGCGGCCTCCCGCGAGGAGGGGCTCGCGCTCGAGCGCAGGATCGGCGCGCTCGAGCAGGAGCGCGCGGAGCTCGCGCAGGTGCGCGCGCGCGCGGGAGCGCTCGAGGGCGAGCTCGCGCTCGGCGACGCGCGGCTCTCGCGCGAGCGGGCGCTGCGCGCATGGCTCTCCGAGCGCTTCTCGCCGTTCGCGGGCGCGGTCGAGCAGCGCGTGCTGCTCGCGATCCACGCGACGTTCGACGCCGCGATGCGCGAGTGGTTCGCGCGCCTCGTCGAGGACGACGGGCTCTCGGTGCGCATCGACAAGGACTTCTCGCCGCTCGTGCAGCAGCACGGCTACGACACGGACATCGCGCACCTCTCGGGCGGCGAGCGCACGGCGGTCGCGCTCGCGTACCGGCTCGCGCTCGTGCACGCGATCCACGCGCTGCTCCCCCACCTTGGCACGTCAGGGCTCATCATGCTCGACGAGCCGACGGACGGCTTCTCGAGCGAGCAGCTCGCGCGCATGCAGGAGGTCCTCCAGGAGCTGCGCATGGAGCAGGTCGTGCTCGTGAGCCACGAGCAGCAGCTCGAGGGCGCGGTCGACCACATCGTGCGCGTGCGCAAGTCGCACGGCGGCTCGGCGATCGACACGCTCGCGTGAGCGCGCAGGAACCATTTTAAACCGGCGCCCTCGTTCGCGCGCGCATGCAGGAGCATCTCGAGGCGGTGGAGGAGTTCACGGCCCGCTACGCGAAGGCGCGCGCGACCCACAGGATCCTGCCCGAGCTCGCGCAGGTCGACGCGGAATGGGAGATCCTCGAGACGGTCTCGCGCGAGCGCCACTTCCCGCGCAATGCGGTCACGTACACGCGCTCGCACGCGCTGCGCGCGATCAACAGCTGGGCGGGCTACCTGCACGAGTTCATCCTGCCGACGCCGCACAACGCGGTCGCGCTCGAGGAGTACAACTACTTCGACGACAAGGAGAAGGAGCGCATCGTGACGGTGCTCAACTGGATCATGTACTGCAACAGGGAGGCGAACCTGCTCCAGCTCGACGAGGACGATGCGAAGAGCGCGGCGTTCGTCGCGCGCATCCTCTCCGAATGGGGAGAGCGCAAGCCGCTGCTGCGCGAGCTGCTCACGAAGAACACGGCGATCTGGCGCGAGAAGGCGACAGGAAGGCAGCAATGATCCCTTGACGCCGTTCAGCCCTGCCCACGGCTCGGGCCCTCTCGAAACCCTTATAAAATCCCCTCGGTGCCCTCCGCGCGATACCTGGGGCTGTGGTCTAGCTTGGTATGATTCACGCTTGGGGTGCGTGAGGTCGGGGGTTCGAATCCTCCCAGCCCCATTCAGGCACGCGCGCTCCGCATCTTCCGCGCACCGACGCCCAGCTGCCGCGAATCCTCCACCACAACGCTTAAATACGCTCTTCTCCGCAAATCGGGCCGTGGAAAGGGTAGCGCTCTCTCGCGGGATGTGGATCTTGCTCGCGCTCATCCTCGCGGCGCCGCTCGCGCACGCCTCGTACAGCATCGACGTGCAGCCGATCAACAACGAGATCGGGCTCGACGAGAGCGCGACGTACAACGTCACGATCCGCAGCTTCGAGCCCACGGAGAGCCGCTTCCAGGTCTACACGATCGACGCGTTCTGGAGCGTCAAGACGAGCCCGGTGACGCCTAGCGTCCCCGCGAACGGCGAGACGTCGTTCATCCTCTCGCTGCGCCCCGGCACGGACGCGAGGGCGGGCGCGCAGGGGGTGGGGGTCACGTTCAAGGACCTCGCGACGGGCACGCTCATCAAGCAGGATGTCGTGCTCAACCTGCGCACCGGCATCACCCCCGTGGGCGAGTACGTGCCCGCAGTCGCGCTCGAGCTCATCATGCCGTACGACGTCGACCCGCGCGCCCCCGTCCCGATGCGCATCGACCTGCGCAACCGCAACGGCCTCAACATCTCGAGCATCGCGGTCCAGGTCTCCTCCCCCCACTTCTCGACATCGTTCGCGATGCCGCTCCCGCCGCTCTCCGAGCGCACGCGCGACGTGCCGGGCCTCGCGCTCGACCCGCTCACGGCGCCCGCAGAGGAGGAGGTGTCCGTGCGGCTCATCTACAACGGCCAGGTCATCAACCAGCTCGAGAAGAACTACAGGATCGAGGAGTACACGTCGATCCGACAGCGCGTCGACTCCCAGGAGTTCCTCTTCAAGACCCAGCGCGACATCACGGTCACGAACGACGGCAACGTCGCGAACACGGCGATCGTGCGCGTGCCGACCTCGCTGCTCACCTCGCTCTTCGTGAGCTCGTCGCTGCAGTACAGCAGGGCGGTCGAGGACGGGCAGCGCGAGCTCATGTGGAGCGTGCCGCTCGGCCCCGGCGAGAGCAAGACGTTCACGTACACGGAGAACTACCGCATCCTGCTGCTCCTCGCGGTGCTCGCGGTGTGCAGCGCCGTCCTCTACCTCGTGCTGCGCAGCCCCGTGATCGTGCTCAAGGAGGCGGTCGGCGTCGTGAAGGAGGACGGGGTCTCGCGCATCAAGGTGCGCATCTTCGTCAAGAACAGGAGCGCGCGCCTCATCCGCGACCTCGAGATCGCGGACAGGGTGCCGAGCCTCGCGGACGTGATCGGCGAGGAGCGCTCGGGCAGCATCGCGCCGAGCAAGGTCGCGGTGAGCGACAAGAAGGGGACGCTGCTGCGCTGGAACCTCGACGTGCTCGAGCCGTACGAGGAGCGCGTGCTCACGTACCAGGCGAAGAGCAAGCTCAAGATCATCGGGCGCATGAGCCTGCCCAACGCGAAGGCGAAGTTCATGGTGCGCGAGCGCGAGCGCGTCGTCTTCAGCAACAACATCGAGCTGGTCGAGAAGTTCAGGGAGCGATAGGCCTCCCGGGCAGTTCTCCCATCCCTAAACTTTAAATACGCCTCGCGTCTCTCGCGAGCACGACCCCCTGTAGCTCAACGGCAGAGCGCTCGGCTGTAGATGTCGTGATGATGCGGCCCTCAGGGGCCAGACGTGATTCACGATCAGCCGTTCCCGAGAGGTTGCTGGTTCAAATCCGGCCGGGGGGATTCTTTCCTTTTCCCATCGAAAAACGGGAGCGCGGCATCATGCTGAATCCTCTTCGAGAATCCTCTTGAGCTTCGACAGGTCTTTGTTGTTCGTCCGCCGCATTGCAACCGCTATAAACGGGCCCAGAACCCACGAGAACCCCTTTGGCCGCCCCCTGTTGCGCAGTTCCATGCGCGTTCTGCGTTTCCCGATGGGGGTCCATCGATACGTGGTTTCCATGGGGAACGGCCCTTGCGAGGTGCGCATCACCAGCACCTGCGGCGAGAGCTCCACGAACTCGTACGTGTAGCTCAACCGACGGCCGAGAAACTGCGCTACGAAATCCACTCTCGTTCCGACACGCAAGGGCGGCTTTGTCCTCCACCGAACGGATCTTATGTTGGCGTACCAATCGGGGGCATGATCGGGATTTCTGGCGAACCCCGCCACCTGCCGCCAGGGCCGGTTGATGGTGATCCTGGTTACCACGTCAACCATCTTTGGAATAATGGGGCGGGGTTTATCTGTATTCCTGTGGGAGCCCTTCGTGCGGACGTCGGAAAATCATGTTTGGGCGCCTGGAGGAGCGGCCCTACTCGAGCATCTCCTTCTCTGCGTCGGAGAGCGTCCCCACCTCCTTCACCTTCATGCCCGTCTGGTTCACGATATCCTGCAGGCTCACCGTCTGCGGCACCTCGCGTATGTAGCGGAACGTGCCATGGCGCCGTGTGCCTTGGCGGATAGTCTGCGTATAGGTCACGGCCTGTGCCTGCCCCATAGGAACGAGGAAGAGCTTGTACCCCGCCGCTGCCGCGGCCTTCGCCTTCTCGACCACGCCGCCGATCTGCCCTATCGTGCCGTTCTCGTCGATCGTCCCCGTCATCGCGACGCCCGGCCGGATCGTCTTGTTCTCGAGCGCAGCGACCATCGCGACCGCCGTCGCGGCCCCCGCGGAGCCGCCGCCGACGACGTCCGCCTCCGACATATCGTAGGCGAGGATGAAGTCGCTCGTCGGCAGGTATCCCGGGACCTCGTTCTTCGCGGCGAGGAGCGCGATGTTCGCGCTCTCCTGCAGGTCGGGCTCGGTGAACGGGCTCGTGTCGACAAGGACATTCTCGCTGCCGGGGATGAGCCGCACCGTGAGGTTGCCCATGACGCCCGCAGTCTCCGTCGGATCGACGGCGACCACGGGGACGGTTCGCGAGACCGTGCGCATCGGCTCGAACGCGACGGTCTGCTGCGTCTGCGCCGCGGCGTTCACGTCGGTGCTCACGCTCGAGCGGACTTGTACGGCATGCTGGTAGAATGCGCCCGTGAGGATCGCCCCAATGACGATTCCCAGGACGAAGAGCAGTGCGCTTTGCGTGCGTGTTCCCATCTCCATCACGGGATGCAGGATGAAAACTTCCCTTAAATTATTTATGGAGGAATGATCCTTGTCGCCCGACGGAGCCGGGGTGGGAAGAAGGAAAAAGGAGGATTATCGCCTAGGGCAGGATCGCGCCCGTGGCGTTCACGCTCGCGTTCATCGACGAGTTCTCGGTCATGTTGACCGTCGCGTTCATGCGCGCGGAGCCCGAGCCGTTCATCGATCCGTTCCCGGCGCTGCCCGTGCCGCCAGAGCCCGAAGGGCCGCCCGAGCCTTGCGCGCCCGAGTCCGAGCCGTTCACCACGACGATCGTGTTCGTGCCGGGCTCGACGCGCACGACGAGGTCGATAGGAAGGCCCGTGCCCGCCACCACCTGGCCGCGCTCGTCCGTCCCCACCACGACGACGTCATGCTGCGTGCCGCCGCTCACGACCACGAAATCCGACGTGAGCACATGTACGCTCGCGCCCTCGAACGCCGTGACCCTGATCACCGGCAGCAGCACGTACTGCCCGCCCGTCGCGAGGCGCAGGCTGTCCGCGAGGTCCATGTCGAACTGCACGACCGTTGCCCTGTTCGCGTCGACCGTGAACGGCGCCGAGAAGCTTATCGAGTCGCTCGAGCGCACCGCGTCGTGGCTGCCCTGCGCGTCGATGACCTCGACGTCGCTGATCGTGAGGCGCACCTGCTGGTACGTGCCCGGGGGCAGCGCGACATCCGCGAGGATGCCCTGGTCCGCGTCGGCGTGCAGCTGCAGCAGGTCGTAGCGGTGCGGTCCCGACGACACCGTTATCCAGCCCTGCTGGGCGCTCTGCACCTCGACCTTCGAGACCGTGACCCAGACCTCGTTCACGTCGCTCAGGCGCACCGGCGCGTCCTTGATGGTGAAGACCGCGCGCCCCGCGTCGGGCTGCTGCGAGACGACGACCGTCTGCGGCGTGCCCTCGTACACGACCGGCGTGGTCCCGTTCCCGGACGGCTGCACGATCGTCTGCTGCACGCAGGCCGCGAGGAAGAGCGTTAGAATAATCGCATATGCTGGAGCTCTCATCAAGCTATCACCCGCAAGGATGGAATATTTCCAAGAATTTAATCTTTTCCTAATTCTGCCACCGAAAAAATGAAGAGATAATGGTATTTTTCCATCGTCGAGGGGGACCGCAGCGCAGACTGGCAGGCCCCTCACCGCCTGCGCGCGCGCCGCGTCCCCTTCGCCGCCGCGAGCCTGAGCCAGCAGTACCCGATCCCGAGCAGCGCCCCGGTCGAGTTCGCGATGAGGTCCCACTGGGTGTCGAAGCGGTCGAGGTCGTTTTGCAGCGCGACGCTCCCGTTCGCCATGCCGAGGATGCCGTAGCTGAAGCCGAAGTACCTCGCGCCGATGAACTCCGTCATCTCGTTGAGGCCTCCCATGCCCGTCGCGATGAAGAAGGCGATGAGCGCGAGCATCGGCGCGGCGAAGACA
>JAJPEB010000087.1 GCA_023252315.1 Candidatus Woesearchaeota archaeon
GCGGTCTCGCCCGCCTCGATCGAGCCCACGTGCGCGAGCGTCACGTCGGCGTTCGCGGACTTGACGATCCTGATCTTCATGTCCTCCTCGCTGTCGATCTCGAGGGTATAGCGGACGGCCTCGTGCGTCTCCTCCGCCTCGATGTCCGCCTTGTGGTACTTGCACGACGAGCAGTCCATGCTGAAGAGGTGGCAGACGCCAAAGTACGGCACGTCGCGCGTGGTCTCCATGAGCGTGAGCGTCTTGTTGCCGCAGAAGGGGCAGGGCTCGCCCTCGAGCACGTCGTAGCCGAATTCTTCGTCGTGCTTCTTCTCGGGCTGCTGCGCTGCCTTCTTCGCGGCCATGCGTGCGCCACAAGAAGCGGGGATTTTAAAGGTTGCTGTGGCGCGCGCACATGCCCGCGGCGCGCGACCCGTGCGTGCTGAAGAGGCTGATGGAGAAGAAAAGAGAAGAATCCAGGAGGGCCTACTCGTCGTCCTCGGCAGGGGCGGCGCTCGCCTTGCCCGTCTCGCCGGGCTGCCGGTAGATCTTGGCCCAGTCCGGCGTGATGACGATGTAGTCCTCGCCGAAGCCCGCGATGTCGCCTTGCACCGCGTCGCACGTCTTCTTGAGCTTGTTGATCGAGCGCTTGAGCTCGATGAGGTCCTTGTCCTTGAGCGGGCGGATGTTCACGAGGCAGATCGTCTCCCTGCCGCGGACCGCATCGAGGATCGGCTTGATGTCCGCGAAGTCCTCGAGGTTGAAAGGGCGCACGATGACCTGGTTCTCGCCGGCCTTGAGCGCCTCGCTGTTGAGCTCGACGTATTCGTCCTCAGACTCGACATTCTCCTCTTCATCGTACGCAGTCTTGCGGAACCGCTTGAACTCAAAAAATCGCACCATGCATATCCTCCTCATCCGCCAACGGGGGATGGTTTTCTGACGAGACCCCGTTATTTAAACTTTTCTGCCACCCTTTTCCAATGGAGACGTGACGGCGGGCTTCCCCGCCGAAGGCCGTGCCGCGCCGACGCGCCTGCGCGATGCGTGCCCTGGAGGCGCAAGACGGCATCATACTTCCTCATATGATGCGATACTTTTATATAGCCTTCCCGCACTATGGTCTCCTATGAAGGAGCGGGTCACGCTGACGCTCGACAAGGGGGTGCTCGAGGCGATCGACAAGAGCATCGATGGCGTCGCCGTCAAGAACCGCAGCCACGCGGTCGAGCTCCTCTTGCGCAAGTCGCTCAAGGGGACGGCGCCGCGCATCGCGGTGATCCTCGCTGGCGGCAAGGGCAGCAGGCTGCGCCCGCTCACGGACAAGATCCCGAAGCCGCTCATCGATGTGCAGGGCAAGCCGCTGCTCGACTACGATATCGAGCTGTGCAAGGCGCACGGCATCCGCGAGATCATCGTGAGCGTTGGCTACATGCGCGAGCAGATCATGGAGCACTACCGCGACGGCGGCGCGCTCGGCGTGCACATCACCTACATCGAGGAGAGCGAGCCGCTGGGCACCGCGGGCCCGCTGCGCATGCTCGCAGGGCGCGTCAACGAGACGTTCGTGCTCATGAACGCCGACGAGCTCAAGGACATCAGCATCTCGAAGATGTACGAGCAGCACCTCGCGCACGAGGCGAAGGCGTCGATCGCGCTCACGACCGTCGAGGACCCGAGCAGGTACGGCGTCGCCGTGCTCGACGGCAACAAGATCGCCGGCTTCGTCGAGAAGCCCAAGCGCGAGGACGCGCCGAGCAAGCTCATCAGCGCCGGGCTCTACATCCTCGAGCCCGAGGTGATCAAGGACGTGCTCAGGCTCGCGCCCGAGGGATTCGCGATGATCGAGACCGACGTCTTCCCCAAGCTCGCGCGCGAGGGCACGCTCTACGGCTATCCTTTCAGCGGACAATGGTTCGATACAGGCACGCCCGAGCGCCTCGAGATCGCGCGCAGGCAGTGGCGGGGGTTCTCCTCATGACAAACACGACACACCACCAGGACACCATCTACGACGATCCCAAGCGGCTGCGCACCCTCGAGACGGGGTTCATCGAGCGCAAGCTCGTGAAGAAGCCGTGGGGCAGCGAGGAGCTGCTCGTCTACACAGACAGCTACGCGCTCAAGTTCCTCAACGTGGATGCGGGAGAGCGCCTCTCGCTGCAGTACCACAAGGAGAAGATGGAGACGCTGCACGTGCTCGAGGGCAAGGGCAAGGTCGTGCTCGGCGAGAGCGAGGACGCGGTGCGTACCGTGCCGTTCGAGCAGGGCATGACGCTGCACGTGATGCCGGGCACCGTGCACACGTTCGAGGCGGTCACCCCGCTGCGCATCCTCGAGGCCTCGACCCCGCAGATATGGGACGTCGTGCGCCTCAAGGACAAGTACGACCGCACGGCGAAGAAGGCGTAGCGCGGCTTCAGGCACGCGAGCGCCACGAGGCTGGAGCGCAAGCGCACCGCGCAGGACAGATCACCATGGATATCGACACGCTGCTCAAGGAGGCCGGAGAGGGATTCGCGACGCTTGGCGTCGCTCCCGCATCGCAGCAGTCTGCGCTCGCGTGGCTCTCGCGCTGGCTGCGCGAGCCCGAGTTCATGGCGTACGCGCCGCAGATCGCGCGCCTCATCGAACGCAGGAAGTGGGCGCAGCTGCTCGACGCGTTCTACCAGGTGATCCCGTTCGGCACCGGCGGGCGCCGCGGCCCCATGGGCATCGGGCCCAACCGCATCAACCAGTGGACGATCCGCTCTTCCGCGCAGGGGCACGCGCAGTACCTGCTCGCGGCGCACGGCGAGCGCGCGAAGCGCCAGGGCGTCGTGCTCGCGTACGACGTGCGAGAGTACACGGAGCGCGGCCTCTACGACGACGCGATCCCGAACCCCGTGGCGGGCCTCACGAGCAAGGCGCTCGCGCTCGCGGCGGCGCAGGTGTACGCCGCGAACGGCATCAAGGTGCTCCTCTTCGAGGACGTGCGCAGCACGCCCGAGCTCTCGTTCGCGATCCGCCATCTCGGCGCCGTGAGCGGGGCGATGTTCAGCGCGAGCCACAATCCTCCGAGCGATAGCGGCAAGAAGGTCTATGACGGCGCGGGAGGGCAGCTCATCCCGCCCCACGACCAGGCGCTCGTCGACGAGGTCACGCAGCGCGTGCGCGGGATAAAGTCCATGGATCTCGGGGATGCGCAAGAGCAGGGTCTGCTCGAGTGGCTCGGCGAGGCTGTGGACGAGGCGTATCTCGCGGCGGTCGGCGAGGTGTCGCGCTCGCGCGAGCGCGGCGCGCGCATCGTCTTCGCGCCGCTGCACGGCACGGGCCTCACGTCCGCGTACAAGGTGCTCGAGCGCGCGGGCTTCGACGTCGCGCTCGATCCCGCGACCGCGAACCCGAGCGGCAGGTTCGAGCATGTGACGTTCCACATCCCGAACCCCGAGGTCGAGAACTCGTTCGACGCGAGCATCCCCTTCGCGCAGCGCAGCGATGCGGACCTGCTGCTGAGCACGGACCCCGACGCTGACCGCATCGGCGTGATGGCGCGCCAACGGGAACGAGATCGGCATCCTCCTCGCGGCGTACGGCATCGCGAAGGCGGGCGGCAAGGGGCATATCGCCCCGGGATCGACGGTCGTCAAGACGATGGTGACCTCGTCGCTCATCGCGCGCATCGCGCAGGCGAGCGGCGTGCGCTGCATCGGCGACCTGCTCGTCGGCTTCAAGTACGTGGGGCATGTCATGGACGAGCTCGAGAAGGAGGGCTCGATCGGCACGTTCATCTTCGCGGCAGAGGAGAGCCATGGCTTCCTCGGCGGCAACTACGCGCGCGACAAGGACGCCGCGTTCGCGGCGCTGTGGATCTGCGAGCTCGCGTCCGAGCTCAAGCGCGACGGGAAGACCCTCATCGATTTCCTCGAGAGCATCTACGCGGCGTACGGCTACTGCGAGAACTACCTCACGGAGATCCGGCTCCTCGGAGCCTCGGGCGTCGAGCTCATCGCGCGCATCCAGGCCGCGCTGCGCGAGCGCCCCGTGCCGAGGATCGGCGCGTTCGACGTGCTCGAGCGGCGCGACCGCTGGCAGGGCGAGCCGCAGCCGCACCTCTCCGAGACGGACACCTCGTCGCGCAACGTCATCAGGTTCTCGCTGCGCCCGACCGAGGGCACGTCGAGCGTCGCGGTCACGGTGCGCCCCTCGGGCACGGAGCCCAAGACGAAGGTCTACATCGAGGTGATCGCGGACAGCGCGCTCCCGCTCGAGCGCCAGCGCGAGGTCGCGGCGCGCACGGTCGCGGACGTCGAGCGCGCGGTCATGGGCCATTGCTACAAGGTCCTGGGCGTCGAATTCCCCGAGCGCGGCTACCTGCTCTTCAGCCAGCTCCCGCTCGACGACAAGCTGCGGTATTTCACGGTCGAGGACGAGGTCGCCGCGCTCAAGGAGAAGGAGCCCCTCGCGACACGCGAGTCCCGCCTGCGCGAGCTGCTCGCGTTCCTCGGTGCGGACCCGGTGCAGAAAATGGACCGCGCGTTCACGGCGCGCTTCGGGCAGGGCGTGCGCGCGTACCTGGGCATCGCCGACGTCACTTCTACTTCTGCATGAGCACGCGCTTGTGCCGCTCGCACAGCGCGGTGAGCACCTTCATGCGCGCCTTGTCCTTGCGCGCGACAGGCGACGAGAACGAGACGAGGAGGTAGTGCTTGTCGCTCTGCGGCACGTTCTGCACGTCGAACCCCACATCGACATGCGGCTCGATGCCCTCGCGCTTGAGCGCTGACTCCGCAGTGCGCTTCGCGTCCGCCATGAGGCCCTCGACGCTGGGCGGGCGCGCGCGCACCTGGAGGCGCAAGAGCTGCGTGACGTCTCCCTGGCCCAGGTTCTCGATCGGGCTGTCGAAGAGCATCTTGTTCGGGATCTTGACCCGCGCCCTCGCGATCCTCGTGTCGTCGCCGAGCCTCGTCGCGGGCTCGAGCGTGAGGAAGAGCGTGCCGATGCGGTCCACGCGGCCCTCGTACGCGCCCGTGCGGATCGTGTCGCCGAGGCGGAACGGCTTCTTGTTGAGGATGATGAGCCACACGATGAACGAGAGCACCGGGTCGCGCACGGCGACCGCGAGGCCTCCCGAGATGAAGCCGATGATGAGCGCGAGCGAGCCCGCGGTCACGCCGAACGAGTAGAGGATGAACGCGATCGCGCACGTGTAGACGAGGATCTCGAATGCCTTCACGAGGAAGATGCGCTGCTCGGGCTCGATCTCGTCCTTGAAGAAGCGCGAGAGGAACGGGCTCGCGACCCTGATGGCGACGTTCGCGAAGAAGAGCGTGATGAAGATCGCGGGGAGCCCGCCGATCACGACGAGCAGCTCGCGCGGCATGAACGTGTTGAAGTGGTCGTCGACGTAGAGCGCGATCTTCGCGAGCGCGTAGAGGAGGAGGAAGAGCAGGATCGTGAAGTTCTTGCGCCGCAGCCACCTCCTGACGAGCTCGTGGTGATGCTCCTTCTCGGCCATGGCGCCGGCGCCGCGCCGCGGATTTTTAAACGTATGGGCCCATCCGTCCTCGACGTGAGGGGAGGAATTTTGCTCATTTTTCCGGAGAAAAATGCACGATTTCCCGTTTTTCCTCAGTGTTTCAGGAAATTTTCCATTTCTATCGCAAACTATAAAACCTCCTTCCCCTTCCATGCTGCGGTGGCGAGGAAGGAAGGGATGCTCAAGGGGATGCTCGGCGGCATCGCGGCGGGGCTGGGGACGCTCTCGCAACTCATCATGGGCACGCTTGTCGGCACGCTCTTCGATGCTTCCGAACCTCCCGTCTGCGAAGAGGATGCCCGACTCGACCCGCTCACGGCGATATTCTCGTAGCGCCGACGCCACATCGGCGACCTTGCGGACAATTGCTAG
>JAJPEB010000088.1 GCA_023252315.1 Candidatus Woesearchaeota archaeon
CGGCGCACGTGGTGAGGCGATTGCTACGCCGACGCTGCGGAGGTCTTACCGCTCCTCCGTCGCGGGCCTTACGGAATTCCGCCTGCATGAATCGGCGGAATTCCTGGATGCGCTCCAAGGCAGCGTCTGAACGGATACGGACACGCACATGATCGTTTGGTGAAGTGACAGCGATGGCAGAACTCAAGCGCACCCTCGGATTCTGGACGACGTGCGCGTTCATCTTCCTCAACCTCGTCAACACGGGCATCTTCTTCGCGGTCGCGCTCGCGTCGCAGGCGGCGGGCCCCGGCATGATCGTCGCGGTCAGCGCGCTCGCGCTCATGAGCGTCTACACCGCCATGTGCTTCGCCGAGCTCACGACCATGTTCCCCTCGGCCGGCGGCGTGTACGAGTTCACGAAGCGCGCGTACGGCAGCTTCGCGAGCTTCGAGATCGGGTGGGTCGTGTGGCTCATCAACAACATCGCGACGGCGCTGCTCGTGATCGCCGCGATCGAGTACCTCTTCCCCGAGGGCGCGCTCGCCGGGCTCCCCATCTCCCCTCTCGTGCTCAAGACAGGCATCGCGATCGCGCTCATCGCGCTCATGAACTACGTCGCGTACCGCGGCGCCGAGAGCAGCGCGAGGCTCATGCTCACGCTCTCGCTCTTCAGCGTCGTCCTCTTCGCGCTCCTCATCGTGCCCGGCCTCCTCCAGATCCACGCGGCCCAGCTGCGCCTCGCGGACATCCACCTCACGACCGTCTTCATCGCGATGTTCCTCCTCTCGGAGACGTTCTTCGGATGGGAGTCCGTCTCGTTCATGGCGGAGGAGATCGAGGAGCCCGAGCGCACGATCCCGCGCGCTCTCATCGCCACGACCGCGTTCGCGTCGTTCGTCGCGCTCGCGCTCGCGCTCATCACCGTCGGCGTCATCGGCATGCCGAGGCTCGCGTCGGGCGAGGTCGCGCGCCCCGTGATCGAGCTGCTCTCGCAGATGGGCTTCCCAGGCTGGCTCGTGCTCATCGCGAACGTCGGCATCGTGCTCGCGTTCCTCGGCAACGCGGCCGGCAGCATCATCGGCAACCCGCGCCTGCTCATGGCGCTCTCGCGCGACAAGCTCTTCATCGAGCAGTTCGCGGAGATCCACCCGCGCAGGCAGACGCCCTACCGCGCGATCCTCATGCAGAGCGCGGTCGCGATCCTCATCGTCGCGCTCGCGCACGGGGCGTACGACCGCCTGCTCGAGATGCTCATCGCGCCGAGCCTCGTGCTCTACGCGGCGACGCTCTTCCTCGTCCCGCTCTTCCGCGCGCGCATGCCCGAGCGCGAGCGCCCCTACAAGGCGCCGGGCGGGCGCTGGCTCCCGCTGCTCCTCGTCGCCTTCTACGTGGGCATGCTCGCCACCTGGGCGGCATCGGACCCGGGCGCGCTCTCGCAGCTGCGCCTGCTCGGCAGCTTCATGCTCTTCAGCATCCCCATCTACCTGCTGCTCACCTACTTCTACAATCCCGACGCGATCATCACCACGGTCGACCGCTTCGCGGTCCTCAACCTCTGGTTCGAGAACGTGCTCGTGCCGCGGCGCGTGCGCGAGGAGATCCTCGAGCTCATCCCCGACGCGAACGGCAAGCATCTCGTCGAGCTCGGCGCGGGCGTGGGCTCGCTCACGATGCACCTCGCCGAGCACGTGGGCCCTGCGGGCAAGGTGTACGCGATCGACTTCAGCTCCGGCAACGTGCGCATCCTCGAGCGGCGCGTGCTCAGGCGCGGGCACGCCCACGTGAAGGTCATCCACGACCCGCACCTCGTCAACAGGATCCACCCGAGCGTCGAGCGCGCGGACATCGCGGTGAGCGTGGGCAACCTCAGCTACATCCAGGACGTGCGCAAGGTGCTGCGCGAGCTGCACGCGATCCTGCCCGAGCGCGGGCGCGTGTGCTTCGTCGAGTACGTTGACTTCTTCTGGATCCTGCCCAACAACCCCAAGTGGCTCTCGCGCGAGGACGAGATCCAGCGCATCTTCGCGGAGGCGGGCTTCTCGGTGAACGTGCGCTCGCGCCGCGGCATCTTCTGGCGCTACCTGTTCATCTACGGCGTCAAGCAGAAGAGCGGGGCGCCGTACATCTGAGGATCGCTGAATTCCTACGGTCTATCTTCGATCTGGAGATGTTGCGATTATTCTCATTCTCTGGTTTTCCTCATCCTCATGCAGTTCTCTAGGCCTCGCGATAAGCGCCGCCTTGGAGTCGAGCAGAAAATCGCCCGATTGTTGCAGGGCGATTGCTCGGAAATCCAGAGATTTCCGGCAACCGGAAACCATAAGAGGTTTCCGAGTGTTCGTAAAACTGCGGAACGCAGTGAGTTAGAAACTCCGCGGCGCGCAAGAGGATGTAACTGTGATCTGCAAACGCTTATCGCAGCAGCGGCACGGGCGCCCTCTGCCGCGCCATGCCCTCGCGCGCGAGGTCCTGCACGGTTGGCGCCTTCGCGCGGGAGATCGTGCCGAGCAGCTCGTCGAGCAGGCCCCGCTTCTCCTCGAAGACCGCCGTCACCGCGGTCTCGCCCGTCCTGTTCTCGATGTACGCGAGCGCCTCCTCCTTCCCGCCCAGCTCATCGACGAGCCCGATGTCCTTCGCCTCGACGCCGAGGTAGAAGCGCCCGTCGCCGATCGCGCGCACCTTGTCGACCGAGAGGTTCCTGTTCGCCGCGACCTCCTCGATGAAGAACTCGTGCACGCGGTCGAGCTTGCCCTGCAGGAACGCGCGGTCCTCGGGCGTGAGCTTCTCGAAGGGATCGCCCACGTCCTTCATGTCGCCAGACACGAGCCGGTTGTACGTCACGTTCCACTGGTCGAGGAACTGCGCGAACTCGAGGTAGCTCGAGATGACGCCGATGCTGCCCGTGATGCTCATGCGGTTCGCGACGATGTGGTCCGACGAGCTCGCGATCCAGTACGCGCCGCTCGCTCCCGACTCGCGGATCCACGCGACCACGGGCTTGCCGCTCGCGCGCACGGACTTGACCGCCTGCGCGATCTCGTCGCTCGCGACGGCGCTGCCGCCTGGGCTGTTGATCTCGAGGATGACGCCCTTGATGCGGTCGTCGTCGCGCGCCTTCTCGAGCTGCGCCACCACGTCCGAGCTGCTCACGCTGTCGTCGCCGAGCAGGCCTGCGGACTCGTCGCCCGCGATGGGGCCCTCGATGCGCACGATCGCGGTGTTCGCTCCGTCTGCGACCGAGTCGGAGCCGAACATGAGCGCGACGACGCTGCCGACGACGAGCAGGCCCGCGAGCAGCAGCAGCGCGATCGCGACGCGCTTGCCCGTGCCCATCCCTTCCTTGTCGTCGCGTTTCTTCATGTCGAGGACCTAGATCTGCACCCTCTGCTCGTGGAGCGTGCGCGTGCCGCTGAGGCGCTCGAGCACGCCGCGTCTCGAGAAGAGGATCGCGATGGGCTCGATGACCCAGAAGAGCATGAACGGGAAGAACGGCAGGAAGAGGCTGTTGCGCAGCGCGTGCTGCCACAGCTTGCCGCCCTCCTTCACCTGGATGCGCATGAGCATCATGCCGACCGTCTGCGTGAGCACGTACTCGAAGAGCACGAAGTACGCGTACGCGAGCAGGAAGAGCACGACCATCGCCGCGAGCTCGCGCGTCGTGTACGCGAACGTCGCGATATCGCCTGCCTCCGCGCGCGCGAGCAGGCCCGCGAAGAGCGGGGCGAAGGGCGCAGCGAGGATGAGGTCGAGCAGCAGCGCGTCGATGAGGAACGCGCCGGTGCGGCGCGCGAAGCTCGCGTCCTGCGTGACGCGCCCCATGCGCGGCATCAGCAGCTCGCTGTAGTCGGTCATGCGCGCGAGCACGCGCGCGCATCTTTTAAGGGTTGCGACGCTTCGCGCGCGCAGCTATAGTTTTATAAACGCTGGCGCTTCGCCTCTCCCTATGCGAGAGAAGCCCAGGCCGAACATGACGGAGGCGGAGCAGCAGGCGCTCGACCTCTCGCGCGTGCGCGCGCCGCGCGGCGCGGAAGTGCTGGGCCTCCTCGAGCGCCGCAACGGAGGATCGCGCGTGACCGTGCGCTGCCTCGACGGGAAGACGAGGCTGTGCCGCATCCCGGGCAAGCTCAAGCGCAAGCTGTGGGTGCGCGAGGGCGACGTCGTGCTCGTCGAGCCGTGGGAGTTCGAGGGCGACGAGAAAGGCGACGTCGTCTTCAAGTACAAGCCGATCCAGGTGCAGTGGCTGCAGAAGAACGGCTTCCTCGACAAGCTGAGCGACCTCGAGGAGTTCTAGGGCTCTGGGATTCTTCCCGCGGCCCGCTCTTCCCCGCGAGGGCGGCGTGGTGGCGCACCAAGGATCTCTACTGCACTGATTTCGTATCTACTGCTTCGTGCCCTTCGCCTTCTCCGCGCGCTCCCTCCTCCACCGCTCGATGAGGAATAGCGCGATGCCGACGCTGATCGCGCTGTCCGCGATGTTGAAGACGGGCCACCAGTGCAGGTCGATGAAGTCGACGACGAAGCCGCGCGCGACCCTGTCGATGAGGTTGCCCCAGAGCCCGACGAGGAGCAGCGTGTAGCAGACCTTCTCGATCGCGGTCTCGAACGCGTCGTGGAAATAGACGAGCGCGCCGAAGGCGATGACGCTCAGCCACGCGAGGATCGCGTTCGCGCCCGCGAGCGTGCCCCATGGCGCGCCCGTGTTACGCACGTACGTGAACGAGAGCCAGGAGAGGAGCCGGTGCGACTCGCCGAGCGCGTACGTCGACGAGATGATGCCCTTCGTGAGCTGGTCCGCCGAGAGCAGCAGCGCGAACGCGACGAGCCCGAACGGCCAGAATGGCGCAGGACGCGCTGCGGGAGATGCCTGCGCGGCGCTCGCTTCGCGCTGCTGCGCCGCCGCACGCTCCTTCCTCGGCTTGCGCCGCGTCTTCATAGGGCATGCGCGCGTGCGCCGCTATAAAAATCCTCCCCGGTCCGCACGGCGCGGGCGAAGGAGCGCTGCGCGCAGGCGCGACTGTCCTGCGCAGAATGCGGGCGTCCTACCTGCTCGCGTCGGCCTGGCGCTCCATCTCGAGCTTCTTCGAGATGATCGCCGACTGCTGGTTGAACTGGTACGCGAGCACGATCTCGTCCGCGAGCGTGGCCGCGGCCGCGCGCTTGCCGTTGAACGACTTCTGGTACGAGGACTGGACCATGAGCTTGAGCACGTGGTCGACCCTGCGCTGGGGCGCCATCTCGACCGCCTTCGGGTAGCGCGCGCCGCCGTACTCGATCGTGATCGTCTCCTCGCGGGGCGCGCCGTTCTCGACCGCCTTCACGAGGACCTCGACAGGGTTCGCCTTCGTCTTCTTCTCGACGATCTCGAGCGCGTCCTCGACGATGCCGTACGTCATCTGCGCCTTGCCCGTGATGTGGCCGCTCGTCACCTTGTGCTTCTTGCTGCGGTGGCCCGGGACCATCATCTTGTTGATGAGGCGCTCGACGATGTTCGTCCTGCTCTTGTGGAAGCGCTGGCCCGCGTAGCGCGCGCCGGTCTTGGGCACGAGGACAGGAGAGATGCTCACGTAGCGCTGCAGCCCGGGGTCCTCGACCTTGATTCCCTCGGTGGACCACCTGTTGAAGACCTTGATCGCGGACGCATTCGTGGACATGCGCCTGCGGATTCCTAAGGTGTTTATAAGGATTTCGAAGGGTGATGGAATTGCTTCGCTTCCCGCTTTCCTCGTTCAGTGCTTGTCTGCTCGGATGCTGTCCTGGAGTCCGACAGGAGAGTTGCCGATTATTGCAGCGACTCGAC
>JAJPEB010000089.1 GCA_023252315.1 Candidatus Woesearchaeota archaeon
TCGATGGCCACCTCGTAGATATGGGATCTCGTCGAGATCTCCACGCTCTTGGGCAGCGTTTCTAGGATCTTCCCCGGCGGCACTTTTCCCTCGAAGCGCCTGATCGCCATCCCAACTGCAGAGAGCTTTGCCTCTTTCCCGGTCTCCCTGGCGATCTGGGGGGATATCTTAGCGGCTATCGCGCTCACGTTGAGCACCCCTTCGGCGAGCAGGTCCACGAGCATGGGATTCCTCGCGAGCTCATGCTCCACCGCTTGCCTTATTGTCGTCACGCGGAAAAGATCGTGGAAGGAGTTTAAGTAATTTGTGAAAAATCTAACAAAAAGTTCAAATATTCTTTTCTTCTATGCGTGAGATGAGGAGGGAGGTACATGAAGATCGCTATAGTCATCGATGAAACCCTGGGTTCTGGATTGCTCGCGAACGCAGTCGCGTGCATGGCGTCGGGGCTCTTCAATGGGGAGCCACACATCCTCGGCCCAGCGATCGAAGGAGATGGCTTCGCGTACATCCCGATCACGAATATCCCTTGCCTCATCCTCAAGCAGAACGGCAAGCCCTGGGCGGAGCTGCTCGAGCGCGCGCAGAAGCACAAGCTCAAGTACATGCTCTTTACGAAAGAGGGGCAGTCCACGACGGACTATGCGCAGTACGCGAGTAGGGTCGCGGGCAAGCAGCTTAGCGACGTCACGGTGATCGGCATCGGCGTGCTCGGAGAGGACCGGATAGTAGGCAAGTTCGCGGGAGACCTCGCCCTCTTGCGCTAACCGCCGCGTTGCTTTTGTGATCCTCGTCGATTAACTATAGTTAATTTTATATAATATTCCGCCGCCTCGCCCTGCATGACGCTCGCAGGCCTCTCTTTGCTCGGGGCCGTCGCAGGCATCACCATCTTCCTGGGGCTTCCTCTCGCACGGGCGCGAGGCGTCTCCCCGAAAGCCAAGGGGATGCTCAACGCGGCCGCGGCGGGGATCCTGCTCTTCCTCCTCGTCGACGTCATGGGCGACGCGTTCGAGACGACCTCGGACGCGGTCCTCGGCGCGCTCTCCGGGCAGGGGTCGCCGCAGGCGGCGTCGCTGTGCGCGCTCCTGCTCGTGTGCGGCGTGGCCCTGGGCCTGCTCGGGCTCGTGTGGTTCGAGGGGAGGTACATCCGCGGCGAGCTCAAGGACGACGACGAGCCCGTGAAGGGCCTCTCCGCGCGCAAGGCGAGGCGCGTCGCCACGATGATCGCGATCGGCATCGGCCTGCACAACTTCTCCGAGGGGCTCGCGATAGGCCAGAGCTACGCGAGCGGCGCCATGTCCCTCGCGCTGCTGCTCGTCATAGGGTTCGGCCTGCACAACGCGACCGAGGGGTTCGGGATCGCAGCGCCGCTCTCGGGCTCGAGGCCCACCTGGAGGTTCCTCGCGCTCATGGGCCTCATCGGCGGCGGGCCAACGTTCCTCGGCACGATCGTCGGGAGCTTCTGGGTCTCTCCGGCGCTGGGCGTCTTCTTCCTCGCGCTCGCGGCGGGCGCGATCATCTACGTCATCAAGGAGCTGCTCTACCATGGACGCATGCACGGGGAAGGGGTGGGCGCGATGGGATCGCTCCTCTTGGGGTTCTTCCTGGCATTCGGCACGGACCTCGTCATCAAGCTCGCGTCGGGTGGATGAGGCCGCCGCCCCGCTCCACAAGCGTTTTAAACGCCTCCCCGCCGCACGGGCGGATGGATCCTCTCGCCCTCGGCACCCTCTCCCTCCAGTCCAAGTATATCCTCTCGCCCATGGAGGAGGTCTCCGACGTGGGCTTCCGCAGGCTCTGCTACGCGCAGGGCGCGGGCCTCACGTGGACGGAGATGATCCGGGCGTCTGGCATCGTGAGGAAGAACAAGGCGACGCTCGACCTCATCGACACGCACGACCCGGACACGCTCACCGGCATCCAGCTCTTCGCGGTGAACGAGCGCGAGCTCGCGGTCGCCCTCTACCGGCTCGAGCAGCTCGCCCATTCCTCGCACAGGCACTTCATGAACATCCGCGCGATCGACCTCAACTTCGGCTGCCCGAGCCCGGACGTCATCCGCATCGGCGCGGGGCCCGCGCTGCTCAAGCGCACGAGCAAGATGGAGGCGATGTTCGACAAGCTCGCGCACTGGCGCAAGACGACGAAGCTCCCCATCGGCGCGATCGGGGCGAAGATCCGCCTCGGCCTCAACCAGCAGGAGCAGGACCACAAGGTCTACCTGCGCCTCGTCGAGCCCGCGAGCCGCCACCTCGACTACCTCGCCGTGCACGCGCGCCACGCGAAGCAGCGCAGCCGCGACCCCGTGTCGTGGGGCGCGATCGGCGAGATCAAGGCCATCGCCCGCATCCCGGTCATCGGCAACGGCGACGTCGCGGGCGAGGACGACGCGCAGCGCATGCTCGCGCAGACGGGCTGCGAGGGCGTCATGCTCGCGCGCGCGGCGATACGCAGCCCCTGGGTGTTCCGCGAGCTCACGGGCACGGGTCCAGCGCTCGCGACGCCCGACGAGATCGACGCCGCCGAGCGCGAGTACCTCGCGATCGCGCAGAGGTTCTCGACGAAGCCCAAGTACGTCGCGTTCCACCGCGAGAATTTCGCGCGCATGCGCGGCGCGGGCGCCCCCGTGGTGCCGAGGAACAGCAACCTGGCGTAGCGGGCGCCTCGCCAAGCCATAGCATTATAAGCTTGCCGTCGAGCCCATTGGCATGAGAGTCCCTGTCCGCATCACGCACGCGAAGGCGAAGCCTGTCGAGGAGACGCGGGAGGACCTCCTCGCGCAGGAGCTCTCCGCCCACTACAAGGTCGCGCGCGCGAAGAGGTTCTCCTATCGCGACGACGCGGGGCAGGCGAAGGACTTCGTCGCGCAGATCGCGCTGCCCGAGCATGCGATGATCGTCGAGATCCGAGGCAAGCAGGACACGCGCGGCATCATGGACGAGATCCTGCGCGAGAAGGTCACGCGCGCGCAGGGCTGGGGAGTGTGCCTGCTCTCGGACACGGACGTGCGCGGCGACATGGAGAGCGCGCTCTACCGGGTGCGCATCGCGATCGAGCGCGCGGGTCCCGTGAAGTCGCGGAAATAAGCGAGTAAGTTGAGTACGTTCTCGTTGTGCGGTGTGTGCTGCGGAGCATCTGCTGCTCGTCCCTCGCAGGTTCTACGTCGAAGGCCCTGCATGTGACGGAAACTAGTTTCCGGCACGCCGGGAACTGCGTTCCCGAGCGAATCGGGCCTTCTCCTGTCGGACTCCAAGGCAGCGCAGCGTGAGAAATATGTTGTGTCTGGGATGAATGGTGTTGTACGGTGAGTGGCTGAGTCACTTGCCGCAGCACTGCTTGTACTTGCGCTCGCTCCCGCAGTAGCACTCCTGGTTCTTCCCGAGCGTCCCGCTCTCGAGGCCGCGCACCTTCGCCATGAACTCCTCGTCGGTCACGGTCTTGTACGCGTCGATGTAGATCTTCGACGCCTCCTCGTACGCGCCGCGCTCGTGCGCCTCCCTCGTGTCGGGGTGGTGGCGCATGATGATCTTCTTGAACGCCCTCTTGATCTCCTCGACCGGCGTCTCGGGCGTCGCGCCGAGGATCTCGTAGCATTCCGCGATGTAGCGTTTCGTCTTGCGCATCGGGCTCGCGAACGGCATTCCCCTTTTAAATCCACCTCAGGATCGGGGACGCGGGGCGCGCGCTCATCCCCTCGCGCGCAGCGCGTTGAGGATCGCCGCGACGTCGATCGCCTCCTGGATTCCCGCCCCCACGATCGCCGGCACGAGCCCGAAGGCCGCGAGGAGCATGCCCACGACGCTGAGCCCGATGCCGATGAAGATGCTCTCCCTCGCGATGCGGATCGTGCGCCTCGAGATCGCGATCGCGTCGGAGACGGACGCGAAATCGCCGCCGAGGAAGACGATGTCCGCGGCCTCGGACGCGGCGGTGTGCTCCTCGTGGCTGAAGACCATGCCGACGTCCGCGAGCGCGAGCGCGGGCGCGTCGTTGATGCCGTCCCCCACCATCGCGATCGTCTTGCCTCTCGCCTTGAGCGCCGTGATGCCCTTTTGCTTGTCCTGGGGCGTGCACTCCGCCCTGATCGCGATGCCGCCGCCGAGCGCCCGCGCGACCTCTTGCGCCGCAGCCTCCTTGTCGCCCGTGAAGATGGAGATGTCGAGGCCGCCCCTGCGCAGCCTTTCGACGACTCGCGGCGTGTCCTCCTTGATGGCGTCCGTGAACGAGATGTCCGCGATCGCGCGCTTGCCTGCGCTCAGGCGCATCCCCATCCCCTCGCCTTCCCCCTTCGCGAGCGTGTATCGCGTCCCGTCGACGACGCCGCTGATGCCCTTGCCGACGGTCTCCTCGATGCCCGTCGCGCGCAGCCGGGGAGCATCCGCCTCGCGCGCCGCAGCGACGATGGCCTTCGCGAGCGGGTGGAGGGAGTTGCGCTCGATCGCCTCCGCGATGGCGAGCGCCCGGGCATCGGGGAATCCCTCCTCCTTCACGGAGATGGCGCTCACGGATGGCTTGCCGAGCGTGATCGTGCCTGTCTTGTCGAGCACCATCGCGTCCACGCGGGCGAGCGTCTCGATCGAGGCGAGCCTCTTCACGATGATGCGCTTTCTCGCGGCCGCGTTCATGCCGCCGAGCAGCGCGATCGGTGTCGCGAGGATGAGCGGGCAGGGCGTCGCGATGACGAGCACCGCGAGCACGCGGGAGGGATCGTGCGAGACGGCGTACGCCGCCCCGGCGATCGCGACCGTGATCAGCGTGAAGACGGTGCTGTACTTGTTCGCGATGCGCACGATCGGGGGACGCTCGTCCTGCGCCGCGCGCACCATGTCGATGATCTTGCGGTAGGTCGACTCCGCGTCCGCGCGCGTCACGCGCACCACGATCGCGTCCCCTGCGTTGACCGTGCCCGAGCGCACGCTGTCTCCCCTTCCCTTCTCCATCGCGTAGGGCTCGCCCGTGAGCGAGGACTCGTCCGTGCGCGCGATGTCGGACTCGAGCGTGCCATCGAGCGGTATCACCTCGCCCTTGCGCACGAGGATCGCGCTCCCGGCCGCCACAGTCTCGATGGGGACCTGGCGCGACGCGCTGCCGTCCTCGAAGAGCCACACGCTGTTCGGGATGCGGTCCGCGAGCGCGGTGAGCGAGCTGCGCGCCTGCGTCATCGCGTACTTCTCGAGCGTGTTGCCGCCAGCGAGCATGAGCACGATCACGCCCGCGACGAGGTACTCGTGCGTCGCGACGCCGAGCGTGATCGCGAGGAGCGCGATGTAGTCGAGCGCGAAATCGCCGCGGCGAAGCGAAGCGAACGTGTCGCTCACGAGCTCGAAGCTGCCGGCCGCGATGCCCGTGAGCATGGCGATATCCGCCCAGGAATCGAGACGCAGGGCGTAGCGGAGGAAGGCGTACGCCGCGATCGCGAGGAGCACGTATGCGGGGATGGCGAAGAGGAGAAGTCTCGATTCGGCGCCGTCATCCACATCGTGGGCAGTGCGGCGCGGCTATTTAAAGATTGGGCGCTGCGATGGGCGCCCGGGTGCGGCTGCGCGCATAGGCTGCGGAACTTTTTTATTGAGGATGGGCGTCCCCGTATGATGAGATTCACCCGCACGGACGCCCTCGAGCGGTTGGCAGACGATCTCTCGCGTATCGGGCCTGACTGGGATGCGATCGAGCGGGCGGCGAGGGATTCCGTCTTCTTCTCGACCCAAAGGCGC
>JAJPEB010000090.1 GCA_023252315.1 Candidatus Woesearchaeota archaeon
TTAGCGTCGAGCCGCTCCCCATCGGCCAGCTCCAGCCGCTCCCGAGCAACACCGAGGACCTCACGATCCAGGGCGCGCCGATCTCCGACGTCGTGATCTCGCCCACTGGCGCGATGCTCGTGCTGCCGCGAGAGGCGCTCTTGCACCGGGTCTTCCTCTACCAGATCGAGGGATTCCGCGAGAACGCGACGCCGCCCAACCTCTCGCAGTACTACGCGCCTGCGATCGATCCCATCACGGGCGAGCGATACCTCACGCTCAGCGCGGAAGATGGCGCGTCGATGCCTGCGTGCGCGGCCACTGCGGGGCAGCTCTGCGCCACGACCCAGCCCGCGAGCAGCCACGCGGCGAGCGGCACATGCGCCGCAGGGCGATGCTACGCGTGCGATGCGGGGACGACGCTCCAGGATGGGCGGTGCGCGACAGCGCAGGGGAACGCGACGGGCCAGAACCTGAAGGTGTTCGACATCGTGACGCGCGCGGGCGACGTCGGGGCCGAGATCTGCAAGAGCGCCGACGGCGCGCTCAACGGCACGATGGACATCCGCTTCTCGGGCGACAAGACGTGGCTGTGGACCGGCCTCACGGTCGAGAACCTCAAGCGCTGCGACGCGAGCGCGCTCCAGTGGACCGCGTTCGTGCCCTCCTCGGTCCCGTTCAACACGACGACGCCAGGCACGCAGAGGACGGTCACGGTCGCCGTCACGTTCCCGCCGCAGTACGACAGCGTCGGCGCCGACGACACGCTCACGAGGCAGGTGACGCTCCAGTGACGCTCGCGCAGCGCCTGCCCATCGTCCTCGCGCTCATCGCGCTGCTCGCGGCTCCCGCGCTCGCGGAGTCCACGCTCACCGTCAGCGCAGGCGGGCCCGGGCGGTACGTCTACCGCCAGGGATTCTACCTCGACGCGCAGGGCAGCTCGTGGGTGCCGTTCGCCTTCCCGCAGCCGCGCATCGCGGGCACGGACTGGATCCTCGAGAACGCGAGCGCGACCCTCTCAGGGATTCCCGCGCGCGGCTACGTGATCGTCTACGTCTGCCGCAGGTATCCCGGGCGCGACGGCCTCATCTGCGGCCCGCGCGACGCCGGGCAGCAGCAGGGCGACGGACGCTGGACGATAGAGGAGTACGCGCTCAATGGGGCGCAGGCGCCCGCGTGCGCGGCGATGGCAGGGCAGCTGTGCGCGGCGACGCAGCCTGCGAACAGCCAGCAGGGAAACGGCACGTGCGCTGCGGGGCAGTGCTACGCCTGCGCGCAAGGCTACGCGCTCCAGGGCGGGCAGTGCGTGCAGCAGGGCGGCCCGCTCCCGCAGTGCCTCGACCAGGCCGGCGCGCTCTGCGCATTCGCGGCGCCTAGCGGCGCGACGCAGCTCACGGGCTACGCCTGCCCGCAGTACGAGCCCACACAGGGCAACACGTGCTTCCAGTGCCCCGCGGGCACGAACCCCGACCGCATCGCCGGGACGTGCGTGCAGGGCAACCCCACGAGCGCGTGCGAGAGCAACCCGGGCATGAAGTGCGTGCTCGAGCCCGACCCGCAGCGCATGCACGCCACGGGGAAGTACTGCGACTTCAGCGGCGTGCCGGGCGCGCCCTACTACTTCTCGAAGGGATGCTACGAGTGCGCGGGCGGCTTCTCCTGGAGCGGGAGCGCCTGCGTCGCGAGCGGCGGCGGCACGGGCGCGGACGCGGATGCGACGCTGTGCGCGGCGGCTCCCGATGCGACGCCGCGCGACGCCGCGCATTACGGCACGGGGCCCGCGGGCGACCAGGGCATCGCGTTCGTCTCGCCATGGAAGGGCGACAGCGCGGGCACTCCTGCTTGCTGCGGCAACCAGCAGGGCGAGTACTACCTGCACCGCCTGCTCAGCGGCGCCTCGCCCGACACAAGCGTGAGCGCGTGCTGCAGCGCGCAGTCGGACTGCCTCACGAGCGCGGGGCAGTGCGCGCCGCATCTCGCCCTCATGCCGTCGAGCACGACGGACTACTGCTTCTACAATACCGTCTACACGTGCAGCGCGCAGAAGGCGTGCATCGCGCGCACGGTCGCGGAGTCGCCCTACGACTGCTACGCCACGAGCTCGGGCGCGGGCACCGCGTACCGGTGGGGACGCAAGGACGGCTCGGACGGCGTGAGGCCCGCGGAGGCGTGCGGCGATGGCGCCGACAACGACTGCAACGGGCTCACGGACTGCGCGGACAGCGCATGCGCGGGGACGCAGGCGTGCGGCGGGATCGCGCAGAACCTCAGGGTCAAGCGCGTGAGCGTGAAGGACGCGGGCTACGGCAGCGCGCTCAGCGTCGAGATCTGCAAGGACGCGCCCTCGGCGATCGCGACCGCCCCGCTCACGCTGCGCGTCGTGGGCCAGAAGACCTACGTGCTCGATACCGTCGTGACGGACAACACGCCGCTGTGCTCGGCCGCCTCGGGATGGGACAACTGGATCACGCTCGACAACGTCTTCACGAGCGTCGCGAGCGGGCAGCGCACGGTGAGCGTGTCCGCGACGTTCTCGGGGCAGGACAGCAGGGCGGACGACGACGCGATCAACGGCGCGACCGTGACGATACCGTGAGCCGCGCTGCAGGGACGCACCCGACGCAGCATCCTCAAGATATATTTTCCATATTGCATCTTTTTACGCAAGATTTAAAAAAAGCCCGGCAAAGGAAGCGCGCATGGCCCGCAGGGGGAGACCGACGTACAGCAAGGTGCGCCAGAATGTCGTCGAGATCCTCTACTTCATGGGCTCGGGCTACGGCTACAAGATCTACAAGGCGTACAAGGACCTCTTCCCCTCGGTCACGCTGCGCGTCATCTACTACCACCTCGCGAAGGGCAAGGATCTCGGCGAGTTCGAGGTGTCCGAGATCAAGCGCACGCGCGGCGACTACAGCTGGGGCGGCGAGGCGGAGAAGACGTACTACAAGCTCGGGCCCAAGGCGAAGCCGTCCATGGACGCGTCCGTGAAGGCGTACTTCGAGCGCAAGACGGAGAAGAAGGAAGGATAGGCCGCTAGGCCTTCAGCTTCTGCTTGAGCTTGTAGACAGTCCCGAGCGCGTCCGCAGCGCCGGCGATCCCTGCCTGCGCGAAACGCTCGAGCGCTGGGCGGAGGCTCTTGCAGTGCGCGCCTTTCCCGCGATATGCGCCTGCGAGGTCGCTCCCTGCGGCCTCGTAGACCCTCGAGAGCGCCGTCTTCACGTCGTATCCGAGCGCAGGCGCGTAGTGCGCCACCATGTCGAGCGCTGCGTCCACGCCCTCTGCGCACCTGTCGGAATACGACATCCTCGCGCTGTCGCGCGCTCGCTTCGCGGCGATCGCGACCACCTGCTCGCTCGCGCCCTCATTGAGCCGCGCCGCATCGATGCCTGCGAGGCTCGCCAAGGAAGGGAATGCCTCGACCGACGCGTCCGCGAGGGCGTAGTTGCGCTGCGTCGCGTAGTCGAGCTTCGCGCTCACGCCCGAGGAGAATCCGGCGACTGCGTGCGCCACGATCTTCGCGCGATCGCGCTCCGTGAGGATGGATCCGAGATCCCTGCCGACCGAATTCCCGATCGTGCGCAGGTCGCGCAGTATCGCCTGCGTGGAGGGGAAGCTCCCGGTCTCGCCGTATGCGCCCACCCGTCTCCTGAGCGCGTCGATCGTCTTCTGCGCGGCTGCGGCGTACATCGTGGCGGGGATGTCCTTGCGCAAGTCCCCTGCGATCTCGGAGTAGCGCAGGCTCTCGATCCTCCTCTGGAACGGCTCGAGGATCTCGTCGAGCGTGGGCTCGCGCGGCGGCGCGTTCCTGCCGAAGCCTGCACCTGCGCCCTCGAATGCGCCTGCGAACGCCTCCGCGAATCCCGCGAACGCGTCGACGAGGGGATTGCCCGTGCGGCCGCCCATGCCGTAGGCTGCGTTCGCCATCGGACTGCCGAAGGGGCCTCTCGTAGGAGTGCCTTGCGCTGCAGGCTGCCCGTGCCCGAAGCGATCGTAGCGCGTCCTCTTGTCCGCGTCGCTGAGCACCGCGTACGCTTCCGCCGCCTCCTTGAAGCGCTCCTCCGCCTCCTTATCGCCTGGGTTCTTGTCAGGGTGATCTTTGACCGCGAGCTTGCGATACGCCGACTTGATCTCCTGCTCTCCGGCTCCCTTCCCCACCCCGAGGACCTCGTAGTAATCGCGCTTCTCCATGCGCCCCTAAGACGCATTCCCATTTTTAAGTCTTTCTATTATTAACTACTAGATAGGAACAACAAATCTGCCAAACCTGCTCTTCCCTGACGAGATCGCCCTGACAAACTTTTATAAACGCCCTCCCCTTCGGGAGCAGCCATGGCATACACGAAAGCGCTCTCCGCGATCACGCAGAACGAGCTCGAGGCGGTGGGTCACAAGGCGATGGACCTCGCCCTGCTGCGCGAGAGCCGCTTCGTCGTGGCGGAAGGCTTCGTCGTGTCGAGCGTCGCGTTCGAGACCATGGTCCAGGACGCGGGGCTCGCGCCCAAGCTCGACTTCCTGCTCAGCCACGCGCAGGCGAACCCGCAGAGCCTCATGAACGCGTACACGGGCATCCGCAAGGCGCTCACCGAGGCGAAGATGCCCGATCGCATCGAGTCCGAGCTCAAGGAGATGTACGTGAGCCTCGTGGGCCAGGGCCCCAGGCGCCGCGGCGTGCGCATCATCGTGAGCGCGAACCGCATCGACGATCCCGAGAACAACGACACGGTCATCCAGAACGTCGCCGACGCGGACGAGTTCCTGCTCGGCGTGCGCGAGGCGTGGGCGCTCGCCTACGTGCCGAGCCAGCTGCGCGTGCGCATCGACGAGAAGTACCCCGAGAAGCAGCTGCGCATCGCGCTCATCGCGCAGGCGATGGACGAGCCGACGGTGAGCGTGCACGCGCACTCCGCGCTGCCCCAGGACACCGAGCGCATCTACCTCGAGGCGTACTACGGCGAGATCGACCTGCGCGAGAAGGTCGCGAAGGACTACTACGCCGTCTTCAAGGACACGCTCCAGGTCGTCGCGCAGGAGCTCACGCCCCAGCCGAGCAAGCTCGAGGCGCACGACGGCACGCTCGCGCTCGTCCCGCTCGCGGTGAAGCCCGGCGACGAGAAGCTCAACAGGCGCGACCTCGAGGAGATCGCGCGCCTCGCGAAGAAGGCCGAGCGCGCGCTCCACAGCCCCCTCAAGCTCTTCTTCGCCGCGGCGCCCGAGCGGCACACGCTGCTCTGGGCGAACCGCCTCGGCTTCGAGCTGCCCGCGCAGACAGGCGCCGAGCGCGAGAGCGCGCCCGCATACGCCTCGCCCGCGCCGATGCCCAAGGCGACGGAGCCCTCTCCCCCGGTGCCCGAGCAGATCGCCCCGCCCGCGGCGCAGGAGATGCCGAAGGTCGAGATCGTCGACATCGAGGAGACGCACCACGACGACGCGCTCACGCTGGGCGAGATGCAGATGCAGCCCCCCGAGGAGGCGCGCCCCGCGCGCGCGGAGCCTGCGGCCGAGCGCGCGATCGAGGAGGCGGCCGCGCAGGCTCGCGCGGACGAGGCGCGAGACGCCGCGGACACCGCGACGCGCCACACGGGCAGCGCGAACGCGCGCCTGCTCGCGGTGAGCCTGCGGCTCGCGATGCGCGCGATCGAGCGGCGCTACGCGCAGCTCACGGGCGAGTCCGGCGCGAGCGCGATGGAGATGATCGTGCGCCTCAACGGCGCGCGCGGATTCG